>NZ_JBFUID010000010.1:0-118349 GCF_056402055.1 Pseudomonas sp. P4_C4
ACCGTAGACTGAGCAATACAGACACCCCAACAAATACCACACTAAAGTTATACCCCATCGACAAGCAAGGTAGGCAGACTAGCAGGCGCACTTCTCCTGCATTCTTGAGAAACCGCTCTATCTACCGAACTGAAAAAAGTTGCAGATATAACAAATCGAAAACGATGGATTACCGATACCCGGAAAACATCACTGAACCGTCAACCGAACGCTCATCTCTTTATAATTTACTTGGCTGACGTCCGCGAYACCTTCCTGATCCTCAGCAATAGCCAAAACAATAGAGGCCCCAACACCATCCCTACCAACAGTGAAAGCACTACAATTACCGACACGGGCAATGCAGGCCCTGTCCACCCAAGAAACACCATCGAAATGGTTTGTTGGTTTTCCAGGACGAACACTAAGACCACTAAGATCAATAGCAACAACAAAACCGCAAGCATTACGCGTTTAATATTAGACATCAGTAACAACCCAAACTCCGTTTACTATCACGACACTTCCTCCTCATCCTCATTCACCCGATCACGCAACTCCTTGCCGGGCTTGAAATGCGGAACGAACTTGCCATCGAGGCTGACAGACTGACCGGTTTTCGGATTGCGTCCCACGCGCGGTGCGCGATAGTGCAGCGAGAAACTGCCGAAGCCACGGATCTCGATGCGATCGCCGGTGGCCAGGCATTGGGACATTTGCTCAAGCATGGTCTTGATGGCCAGCTCCACATCCTTTGATGAGAGCAGTCCTTGATGGGTGACAATTCGTTCGATCAACTCCGACTTCGTCATATTTTTCCCTTCTTTTTCAAGCAGCTAGATCAGCGCTTCAAAGGTTTTAGCACGCCCGGACGATTTTGAACAGCCCATTGCATTTACCGCATTCTCTCCCCGCATGAGCGTCCGCGCCCCGGCACCCAGCTCACCTACAGATAACCAACATGGTCCGTGTCAATAAACCCGCAGGATTGAAGCCAAAGAAGTATTCATCTTCATCCTTGGCGTCGTCGGACCTGGCCACAACCTTGTAACCTGCCCCCTTACATTCCCTGTCAGCTCGCTTTTGACACCTCTCCCACCCCGATCCCAGCCCCGAGCAATCGATCTCGACGCCACTGACCCCGCGTACCGCATGGGTCCTTGCATTAGTCATACAACCCGCCAATGTCAGTACGGCAATCACGACAATGAGCCTTTTCATTCACATCCTTATGCCAGACGCCTCGCCTGACCGTCGTTCGCCTTCAGGCATAAGACTAGTTGCAAATAAACGACTGATCCGATTAAAGAAAAAGACAACCTGAAGCGCCTTGAGTTTCTGCAATCCTCCCCGGGAACCAATATCCTGTTCAACCCGAGTGGTAGCACAGGAGCATCAGTAGCTAATGGCTTGTCGCGCAGGCTCTGGTACTGCCCCGCTTGGCGCCATGAAGCTTGCCGCGACGATGGCATGATTGAGGAATACGACCTGTACGCCGCACGCCGATAGTTCTTCCATCAGCAATGCCTGGTGGGCATATTTTCGTGACAGCCGGTCTGGGGGGACAGGACGTAGAGACGATCTACCAAGCCAAGTGCAGCGCGGTCTCTGAGCCGTTCCAATTGTGGGCGAATCAGCGTCGCGCCACTGACGCCAGCGTCGATAAAGCGCATGTCCTCAACGACTTGGGCGCCATCAGCCACGATCCGCTCCATCAGCGCGGCAATCTGGCTTTCAATCGTGCCGCGTTTAGCCTGTTGGTCAGAGGATACCCGGGCATAGAGCGCCACCATCACAGCCTGGCTCATTGCTCACCTCGCTTGGCAGTACGATGCTTTTTCACAGGGGACCGGGATTGCGACAACTCTGAGGAGGTCCGCGTTTCTGTCGGTTTTAGCTGCTCGTAGACCCTCTCGAGCTCTTCACAAGAGAATCGATTTGGCTCAAAAGCCAGACGAATACGCCAGATCCGCGGTTTTCGGCTCATGACTGAATTCTCCCGTCAGTGGGGGCGATGACCTCAATGACGAGAACAATCTCGACGCCGGGGCATCCCGCATACCTCGCAGCAAAACTCTCCATGACAATGCACAGCCCCCATTTTATCCGAGAGTTTGCTCTATTGTTGCCGGCGCTATCTCGCCGTTGTTGTCGAACATCCTGCACCACGAACTCGATCGTGAATTGGAGCGGCGAGGCCATCGTTTCGTGCGCTACGCCGACGATGCGAACATTTATGTGCGTAGGCGTCGTTCCGGTGAGCGAGTGATGGCCGGCGTCGAGCGGTTCTTGAGGCAGCGTCTGAAACTGACGCTGAACCGGGAAAAGAGCCGGGTAGCCGGGTCATGGATGTGTGACTACTTGGGCTACGGGATGAGCTGGCATCAACAGCCAAGGCTGAGTATCGGCTACGTTGAGATCGGTGATGTTCTGGGGCGTGGCCTGGAGTTCGACAATAGCGTCAAGAATCTCGACGGGCTCTTCACAGGCGTGGTGGAGCGTTGCTGGATCAACAGCGGCATCCACGGCACCTACATGGGCGACAGCCTCACGATCCAGCACAACACGATTACCGGTCGCAACTGCGGTATCGAGGTGATCGGCTTGTCTGGCGCTCAGCAGATGGCCATCCATGACAACAACATCACGACCAACGGCGGGGCGCTGGCGTTGATCAACGTCGAACAGCCTCAAATCACGATCAATCAGTTGGAGCACCCTGGTTACTCGTCCCGCTACACGGGCATCTACGATCCGTTCATCTATCTGTCGGGTTGCTTTAAGCCTTACCTGCATCGAAACACTATCAATCCCGACAACCGTTCTGGCGACTATGCAAACAGCGTTTTGCCGTCAAGCACCATAACTACCGATAACGGCACGACCAAGACGGTGCTGAGCGGAAACGATATGAACAAGGCGCGTTTGTATCATGTGAACAGTGGGGTGACAGGCGCGGTGGTGTACCTCGACAAGTATCAGACCTACTACAACGGAGCGGCTTTGGCCTCTTCTGGTACGGTCGTAGCGGAGGCTCTCGCAGGATGAAAATTCAGTACACACAATGGCCGCGCAGCGGGAAGATCAGCGCGAAGCTCGTCTACGCCGACGGTACCCATAAGGTCGGTCCTCCTTGCGATACGGAAAAGGTAGCTCTGGCTGCAGCCAGGAAGGCTGAAGCGGAGAAGTAGCCCAAGCGATCCTATGCCAGGGACGGCTGGTGTGTTGTCGCAGACCAGTCTCAAAGCTGATAGCATGCCGGCCTACTGACTATATGTTCGCCTAAAGGACGACTGGCAATGACTTTGGCCAAGGTAATACGCTGTGCATCGCCGAAACGGATTACGTTGGCGGGGTTGGCCCTGGTTTTGATTTCTTCCTCTGCGCTGGGCTCGTCTTTGGTAGAGTAAGCAGCTGCAGCTTGGAAAACGGCAGATCAGGAAGCGAGAGATTGTAGTATCCCGGATGTGGACCTGATTGATGCGGCCCCAAAATCCGTAAGAGATCAAGAGGGATGCCTAATCAAAGTAGGCTCACGCTCTTGGAGTAAGCAAAACCAGTCCGACATGTCCTGTGCGATAGCTTCTCTGGATATAGTGGGGGTCGACAGGGTATGCGTCGTGGAGCTCACCCGAGCTAAGCGAGACTCGATTGTGGCAAGCGCCAAGTAGATCCCGAGTGCCCGATACACTTGCCGGCTATCGGCTTAGCATTTCAAGGAAATCAGGAATGTATTCATCATTCGTCAATCGTGGCAGTCTCCTGCTTGCCCCTGCTTTAGCGCTGTGTTCATGGATATCTTTGAATCCGTACTTTTTATGGGGCTCCAGTAGGCATATTGCACTTGCCGGACTAACGGCTGGCGTCATTGCGGCGCTCGCGTTCATCGCTGGTGATAGGCCACGTAAAAGTGAAATGATCGGCTTTGCCATGATGGCAATTTTTATAGTCTACATAAGCTTCCTCCCGAAAACGGACGGAAGCTTTACACGTTGGTATTTCGTTCTGCCGACTATGCTAGCGCTCTTCGTATTCGAAGACAGTCGGAGAGCCGAACTTATAAAAGCATTTTCGATTATCTTCGGGTTGAGCTTGCTGCCAGGTGTTTTGGTATCGATTGGCGCCATTCTCGGGCTTCAAATCAGCTTTAATCACAGCCCGCTTCTAAACCCTGTAATGGCCGCAGCGGGGGGTTATTATCTGAATGTGCCCGGTGTGCTATTGCTTGGGAATAACGTGACGTCTCTACCATGGGGCGGAACGCTCTACCGTTTGTGTGCGGTTTATGATGAGCCGGGGATGGTGGGTACCGTTTCAGCATTTCTGCTCGCAGCCCATAGGTTCCGGATCAGGTCAACAGCCACCATCCTACTTTTCGTAGGCGGGTTGCTCTCGTTTTCTTTGGCGTTTGCAGTGCTGACAGTCGCTGGTTTTGCTGCTCGCCTGGTGCTGACCCGATCTGCCAGAACCTTGGCGCCTCTCGCTCTGAGCGTAGTTGCAGGGCTGCTTGCCGCAGGAGTCATCAAGCCAGATTCTTTCCACACAGAAACGAATGCGAAAGGCCCTGGAGTCGAAGTCACTACATCGGCGCCTAGCTTGACAGGACCATTGTCTTCTCCTCCGGAGCTAGTTGCTAGCCTCCCAGAGACGCAGGCATCGGAAGCTTCGGTAGTGAAAAACACCACTGAATTACCGGCCTCAACCTTGCGTCAGACTCAGTACATAAACAATAGATCGCTTCCTGAAATGCAAAAACTGCTCAATGACTATTGGTCTTCAGGTTTGAAGACTCTTATGTTCGGGGTAAGCTCTGACGCTAGCGTAACGTTTGGTGGAGTCTCTCAAGTGGTAACGAGAATATTCACGGACTTTGGGATCATCGGGATGATCCTTTTTGCAGGCTCTATGATTTTGCTTGCTATCGCGCTTCTGCGTAGAGCTGATTTGCCGAAATGGGCATTACTGTTTTTCGCGCTGTTCCTGTTTAGTATATATCAGCGGCCAATTGTCTGGATGCCTTACGCGTTCACGCTGTTCATTTGTTGTCCGGTATTAGCTGGAGTTAACGTGAGGAAACGAATCAGCGTTACTTAAACGTTATGACTTCATAACAGCTTCAATCTCAACATGACCCGCTACGGCGGGTTTATTGATATGGTCAGCCTGACCGAGAAGCCCTGCAGGTTTACGCTTGCAGGGCTTTTCTCGTTTTTGGCGGAGGATCTCTCATGAACACGGTGACACTTCGTAAGCGATCCGTAAACCCCGCCAGCCATCAAGATGGATAGCGCGTTTAACTACGCGATACCGGCGAGCAGTTCCAGGGCAGTAAAGCTTCGTAATCCTCAACCGAAGAGGCCGTCGGCAGGCGCTCAAGTGCGTGGCGCAGCCACGCATAGGGCTCTTGGCCGTTGGCTTTGGCTGTCTCGACCAGGCTGTAAAGTTGAGCACTGGCCGTCGCGCCTTTAGACGTGTCGGTGAACAACCAGTTCTTCCTTCCGATCACGAAGGGCCTGATGGCGCGTTCGGCAGGGTTGTTGTCAATCGGCAAGTAGCCTTCCTCGACATACCACGCAAGTTTGTTCCAGTTGTTGGCCAGATAACTGATGGCTTTGCCCAGGGCGTTCTGAGCTGTGACCTGAGGCTGTGTCTTTTCCATCCAGTTTTTCAACTGAGCCAGCACCGGCAGGCTGTGCGCGTGACGACCGGTTTTACGCTTGCCGTCGTTGCCAGCCTGTAGATCGCGTTCGATGCCATAAAGCTTGTTGATCAGGTTCAGCGCGATGTCGGCACGTCCCGTCTTGCCTTTGGGCTGTACTTTTTGCGCTTCGACGAATTTGCGTCGTGCATGCGCCCAGCAGCCTAAACGCTCAACCCCCTCCTGCGCGCCCAGCGCGTTGTAACCGGCATAATCATCGGTCATCACGTAGCCGCGATAGCCATCAAGCAGACGCGTCGGCACCTCCTGAGCCCGGCTTGTTGAGGAAGACGAAAAGCACAGGGTCGAATACCGCGACCTTGATATCCAGTTCGACCAGCGCGGCCAGGCCATCAATGGATTTTCGAAAGTCCACGGGTTTGGGGTAAAGATAGACTTTTTCGACTTTTGCATCGGGGCGCATCATGGCGGGCTGGCTCTTGAGGGAATCGGGAGCACAGCATCCGGGATCAGCTAAGCGCTTTGAATGTGGGGTTCATGGAGCGCTTACAACGAATTAACCGCTCAGGCCACCAGGAGCGGTTTTTCACCTTGGATATAGCGTATAAGAAAAATGCCCGTATCTTGCCATACGGGCATTTTCTTTAACCGGCCAGCAGATTGCCAGGTTTTTACACAGCCTGCAATGATCGGCTTTTTTCGTTCAATTACACGCTTAGTTCAATTCGATCTTCTCGCGATTTCTGTCCAGAAGCGCTTTACCAATCCCCTTCACTTCCAGCAGTTCATCTACTGACGCAAATGGCCCATTGCTTTCACGATATGCAACAATCGCTTTGGCCTTGGCCTCGCCTATACCCGACAGTTCACGCTGCAGCGTTGCTGAATCGGCACGATTAAGATCGATTTTACCCACTTGCCCCTTGGCGGCCACATCCAGTACCTGAGGTGTCTTGAGCACCTCGGGACTGGTCACTGGAGCAGCGAAAGTAACGACGGGAACACTGGTGAGAAGGGCAAAGACCAGAGAGTAGAAATAGCCTGTACGCATAATTGAAGCTCCATGACGGCGTTTTAGAAGGCAGCTTTTTCCGAAGCTGCTCCTCAAACTTAGGCTATGTAATGGCGCTGTCAAAAATATGTACATTGCAAAATATGAAACAATCAGGGTTCCAGGCGTCGCTGCTGGTAGATCCAGTCGACGATTTCACCATCCGGGGAGTAGCCACTAACGGTGTCGCGCAACAACTGGCGAACACGCGCATAATCGTCTTGATCAACGGCGCGGAGCAATTCGCTCAGCTTGACCTTCAGCACATCCCAGGACAGGTAATCCTCGTTGGCAGTCATGATCATCGGGTGCTGAGTGGCAGCCACGTTGTCACCGATCAATAATTCCTCATAAAGTTTTTCACCCGGACGCAGGCCCGTGAACTCGATAGAGATGTCGCCATGCGGGTTTTTTTCCGAACGGACGCTCAAACCAGATAAATGGATCATCTTCTCGGCGAGCTCAACAATCCTCACAGGCTCCCCCATGTCCAAAACGAAAACATCCCCGCCCTGCCCCATGGAACCCGCTTGAATAACCAGCTGCGCGGCTTCGGGAATGGTCATGAAGTATCGAGTAATCTTGGGGTGAGTGACCGTCAGTGGCCCCCCCGACTTGATCTGTTTGTGAAATAGCGGAATAACCGAACCGGACGATCCCAGAACGTTCCCAAACCGCACCATTGTGAAGCGCGTCTTGTTAACCCGAGAAACGTTGGTCGTGTCACCGAACAATACCGGTGCCATCTCTCGACTGAGCGCCTGCAGCGTCAACTCGGCAAGACGCTTGGTACTGCCCATTACATTGGTAGGCCTCACGGCCTTGTCAGTCGAAATCAATACAAAGTTGGAGACACCGGCCTGAAGTGCCGCCTGTGCTGTATTCAGTGTGCCGATCACATTGTTGAGCAGACCTTCAGCAATATTATGCTCGACCATAGGCACGTGCTTGTAAGCCGCGGCGTGATACACCGTATCCACACGCCAGGATTTCATCACATCCAGAAGTTTTTCCTGATTGCGCACAGACCCAAGAATTGGCAAAAGACGAATCGGCAATGACTCTCGTGCAATTCGCTGTTCCAGTTCGGACAAGATGCTGTAGAGATTGAACTCGCTATGCTCAAACAGCAAAAGTGTCGTGGGTCCGAGTGCCAGGATCTGACGGCAGAGTTCGGAGCCAATGGAGCCTCCAGCACCTGTAACCAGAACGGACTGCCCCTTGATGCAGTGCTCGAGCAAATCCCCCTGAGCCGGAACAGCATCGCGGCCGAGCAGGTCGGCAATGTCTACTTCCTGGATGTCGTCGACCTTGACCCTGCCACTGGCCAGATCCATGAAGCCCGGGACACTTCGAACGTGCAGAGGAAAACCTTCGAGAAAACCAAGAATCTCGCGGCGGCGACCACGGTTGGATGACGGGATGGCCAGGAGAATTTCCTGAGCGCCCGTGTTGTCGATCATTTGTTGGATATGTTTAGGCTTATATACTTGCAGCCCCGAAATAACCCTATCGGCAATACCGCTATCGTCATCGATAAAGGCAACAGGTCGCATGACCCTCCCCATTCGCAAGGCGGTAACGAGTTGATTGCCGGCGGCCCCCGCACCGTAAATCGCGACTTTTGGCAAGCCATCATCCCTGCTCGTAAACGGAACATGCTGAACCGCACTGAACCAATCACCCATAAAATACTGGCGCATGGCGAAGCGCAATCCCCCGATCATGATAAGACTCAACCACCAGTAGTTGAATATGATCGAGCGGGGAACGACGTTCTGATGGTTGCTGTACCAGTACAGCAAGACGCCCAGGATCAGGGACGATAATGTGACGGCCTTGATAATGGCAATGAGCGCATCATTTCCGAAGTACCGCATCACCGCGCGATACATACCAAAGCGGATGAACAGGGGAATTGCCACGACAGGTGCGCTGACAAAAAGCCAAACATGCTGAGTGAGGGGATTGACCATCTCGTCCAGCCCCAGACGTACAACAAACGCCATCCACAAGGCAAACCAGACCAGAAAAATATCAGTCAGAACCAGCAAAATTCGCTTATGTCGTCTTGGCAGACTTAATAAATGCGCCCGAATTTTATCCATAACCCCTCTAAACACCTCTCGAAGCTCCCAGCATTGATACAGCAACTACAGCTTTTGGTATCTCTTGTGGATAAGGCATTGCGTGATAGCCAGAGCAACCATCACGCATTGTTCGCGATTTCCAACTCGCCAGCGTGGAATTTGAATGCCAGCGCCACCAAAGGCACATAGGCAAGAATCAATCCTGTCGCACCATCCAGGTACTGCATGACGACCAATATAGCGACCGGCAATAACCACAACAAATTGACAGCGGCTATTGCGACTGTGACCACACGATGGCTGCGGAATTTCCGTGAAGCGTACTGGTATCCATGGCTGCGATGAGCCTCATAGACCTTGTCACCACGCAACAGGCGTCGCAGCAAGGTAAAAGTGGCGTCAACAATGAATACTCCTAACAGGATAAGCCATGCCCACAAAAACACCGGTGCAGTCCATGCGGCATGCAGGGCCAACACCGCCAGCACTATGCCTAGAAAACCACTCCCGGCATCGCCCATGAAAATACGCGCTGGCGGGAAATTCCAGACAAGGAAACCGAGTACGGCCATTGTCAGCACAAACGGGGCAATGGAGAGACTCACATGACCGCCAATCCAATACACCAGACAAGCGCCGACACAGGTGCAAATCGCTTCGACACTCGCCAGACCATCAATACCATCCATAAAGTTATAGAGATTGAGCATCCAGACTAGAAAAAAAGCCCCGATGACATAACCAAACCATCCCAGACTTATTTCGTAACCGAACACATTGATCGGGGCCATGCCGCCAATCCAGAACAATGCCCAGATGGCACCAGCGAAATGCGCCAGCAGGCGCCACCGGGCAGCAATGTGTCCGTGGTCGTCAAGAAAACCTATGACTGCTATCCACCCACCGGCTCCAAGTAGAGCCAACGCCATGGGCCAGGCCATGTCATCTACCCAGACAAGCGCCGGTAACGCAATCAGAAAACTCAGGACGATGGCCACACCTCCACCACGCGGTGTCGGGACCGAATGTGAACTTCGTGAATTCGGAATATCTATCAAACTGCGTGCCAAGGCATATTTGCGCAATGCACCCGTGGCCAAAAATGAAACACCAACCACAGCAGCCAACAACCAAATTGTGTTCAAAGATCAACTTCCTGAAACAGCCAAAATCAATTTTGCAATTGAACCAGCACTGCCGTTAGCCAGCTTATCGCTGCCTGTCCTTGTAGTAGTTCGCAGCCGACACCAGAGCTTCATCGACGCTAACGGGAGGAGTCCAGCCCAGCAGCTTTCGAGTTTTGCTTATATCGACTTGCAACGACCCGCAAATCCGTTGCGATAAAGCCTGCTTACCTAAAAGCTGCGCTCCTCGCTCAAGCAGCACACTCGGAACAGGCAACAACCGTGCAGGCTTGCCCAGCGCTTGCCCCATGCGCCTCAAGAGCTGCGTAGTGGACAGATCTTCCCCATCACTAACAAGGAAAATCTGATTCGCTGCAGCAGGGTGACGAATACAGGTCACTATTAAATCAACAAGATTGTCGAGCGCGACCAGACTGCGTCGATTATGGATAGCCCCGAATGGCAGCGGCACCCCCTTGTCCAGCCAGCGCATCATGTTCAGGAAATTGGCCCTGACACCCGGGCCATAAACGAGCACAGGACGAATAATCACGACCTCCATCCCTGAATCGATCGCGATTTCGCGTAACCCTCGCTCGGCCTCCATCTTTGATACGCCATAGGGGTCCGCTGGCGCGGGTGGAGCATCGGCAAGATAGGGCTCATTGAGCGGCGTACCTTCACCATTCACCTTGATCGAGCTAATGAACACAAAACGTCGAACCCCTTGACCAGCCGACTGCCGGGCAAGATTCAGTGTGCCTTCGACATTCACCTTGCGAAACGCCACCAGCGGATCGGACTCGGTGTCATTCATCACATGGACACGCGCCGCGCTGTGAATGACGACCTCCACCCGATCCAGCGCCTGCGACCAATCGGCATCACTTTCGAGCCCGGCGGTTTGAACAGTTGTAACGCGCGCCGGACAGTCGGGCAAAGCATGCCCACGAATGGCTGCCACCGGTTCCAGATCTTCAGAAGCCGCTAACCGGCCCAGTACAGCACGGCCTACGAAACCAGTGGCACCTGTCAACAAAACACGCATTTTCAAACCTCGACGCCGCTCAGGGTTTCGACCAGACAGTACGGTTGATGTAGTCGGTGTAACTCAATACGACCCGAACCACCTGCTTGGACACCGGACCCGCCTGGTAATCCCTGACCACGGGGATGACACGCTGATCACGATCATGCTGACTGGTCACCACACGTACAGCATTGAGAACGCCATCCACTTTCAGGCCACTCATAATGAGTGTCCCTTCGTCCATCCCCTCCGGACGCTCATGTGCATTACGGATGGTAATGGCAGGCAAGTTCAGCAGAGAGGCCTCTTCAGTGATGGTGCCACTATCGGACAGGACGCAAAACGCCGACATCTGCAACTTGATGTAGTCAAGCAGACCGAATGGTTTGGAAAAGCGGATCAACGGGTGATCCAACGATTCGCCTATCGCCTCCAGACGTTTGCGGGTGCGGGGGTGAGTGGACACGATGATCGGAAACTTATACTCGTCGGCCAAGGCTCGCAGTGTCTTGAGCAAATCCCGGAGGTTTTCCGGCGTATCGACGTTTTCTTCTCGGTGAGCGCTGATGATGAAGAATTTATCCTGCTCCAGCCCCTCTCGAACCAGCACGTCGGAAGTGAGAATTTTCGGCATGTAATAGTCGAGCACTTCCTCCATATGCGAACCGGTCTTGATGATGGTTTCAGGACGAATCCCTTCAGCGATCAGATAACGCCGGGCATGCTCGGTCAGCACCATATTGATATCGCTCAGGTGATCGAGCACCTTGCGATTCAGTTCCTCGGGAACTCGCTGATCAAAACAGCGATTGCCGGCTTCCATATGGAATACGGGAATCTTGCGGCGCTTTGCGGCAATGACTGCAAGACAGGTATTGGTATCGCCATAGAGTAAAAGCGCGTCCGGCTTTTCAACTTCAAATACTTCATCCGCCTTGGAAATCACCTCGGCGATGGTCTTGGCAGCCGTATCGCCGGCGGCGCCCAGAAAGTGATCGGGCTTTCGAATTTCAAGATCGTCGAAAAAAACCTGATTCAATTCGAAGTCGTAGTTTTGGCCGGAGTGGACCAACACATGGTTGACCTGCTTATCCAGCTCAGCAATGACACGACTCATCTTGATAAGCTCTGGTCGCGTGCCGACCAGCGTCATGACCTTAAGCATCAAGTTTCTCCTGAATGTATTCCAGATTCAAAAGAACTTTCTTCACGCCTTCAACATCGAGACGCTCAGTATTATGCGAGGTGTAATCTTCAAGATCGGAAATCTCCTGCTCACCTTCAACAAAGAATTTCTTGTAGTTCAGGTCGCGATTGTCCGCCGGGATTCGATAGTAACGCCCCATGTCTTCGGCTTTGGCCATTTCTTCACGGGAAATCAGCGACTCGTAGAGTTTTTCGCCATGACGGGTGCCAATGACCTTGACGGTATTGTCACGAGAGAACAGCTCCTTGAGCGCTTGCGCCAGGTCAGCGACTGTCGAGGCAGGTGCTTTCTGAACGAAAATATCGCCTTGCTCGGCATGCTCGAAAGCGTGCAGCACCAGGTCGACAGAGTCCTCCAGCGACATCAGGAAGCGGGTCATGTTCGGATCAGTGACAGTCAGCGGCTCGTCATTTTGCAATTGGTTGATAAACAACGGGATCACTGACCCGCGCGAGGCCATGACATTGCCGTAACGAGTTGCGCAGATCACAGGTCCCGCTGCCGGAATCATCCGCGACCTGGCCACCATCAGTTTTTCAGCCATGGCCTTGGAAATACCCATGGCATTGATTGGATAAACAGCCTTGTCGGTACTTAGCACGACAACGCGCTTAACACCCGAAGCAATCGCCGCATTCAGAACGTTTTCGGTGCCGATGACATTAGTACGCACGGCTTCCATAGGGTAGAACTCGCAGGAAGGCACCTGCTTCAATGCGGCAGCGTGAAAAATGTAATCCACACCGACCATGGCCTGATCAAGGCTATCGCGATCGCGAACATCACCGATATAGAACTTCACCTTGTCGTTCGACAGGGCAATGCGCATATCTTCCTGTTTTTTTTCATCGCGGCTGAATACACGAATTTCTTTTACGTCTGTATCAAGAAAACGCTTCAACACTGTATGACCAAATGACCCTGTGCCGCCCGTGATCATCAAAATTTTATTATCAAACATAACTACCATCCAAGACTTGATTGTATTTAATGATCAACGCGTTGCGCGCATTGATTTGACCAATTCCAACCATGAAGGTGGAACGTAACCGGTCGCGGATTGAAATTTTGATGAGTCCAGCGAACGATTAATAGAAAGATCACTGTCAGCGACGATATCGATTTCCTTTTCATAAACTTCTGCCACCAATTTCAGCAAAGACAATTTATCAATGGGTGCCACCGATACATGATAAAGGCCCTTAAGCTCCGGGTTCGGGATCACATAATCTCGAATGACACGCGCCAGCTCCACGGTAGGGAGCCCCGAAAAAATGGCCTTTTCATAGCCCTTGACCGACCCGTTCTGGGATAGAAACCAATCCACCAGCGAGTACTGGCTTCCCAGTTCGTGACCGATGATTGAAGTCCGGAGAGTGACTGCATTCGGCTGGGCATGAAGCTCGCCAATGTACTTGGACTTGCCGTAGAGATCCTCCGCATCGGAGATATCCTCTTCAGTGTAAAGCCCTTTACGTCCGGAAAACACGCAGTCGGTACTGATGTGAATCAAGCGAGCGCCAGACAGTTCGCACAACTTGGCAATGCGATGCGGCAACATGGCATTGATGGGAAGCGCCGAAAGGGGATCCTTGGCATCGGCCAGCTGCTTGATCAAGCCGACGCAGTTGATGACGACATCCGGTTTGACCCGTGCCAGCACCGAAACCAGCGAGTCCTGGTCCAGCACGTCAACATTGCTGATCAACGAACTGCGAGTTTCGTCTGAAAAGTGTTTTGCGCCACCTGGGTTACGTAAAGTGCCCCACACCTCATAGCATGGGTTTCCATGGAATTGCCTGAACACCGTGCTACCCAGCATCCCGGTGACCCCTAACACTAGTACTTTCATTTTGAGCTACCTTTCAATTCATTGATCCTGGTACAGAGGATTTCGACGAGACGCTGGCTTTGACGCTCCATTTCGAAATGCTCGAGGTAGTACGCCCTGCCCGACTGCCCCAATGACTCCCGTTCATCCGAACTCATGTGGAAAAGTTGCTCAATGCACCTGGCCATACCTTCGGCATCTTGCGCCGGGCTCGTCAGGCCTGCATTGGCCTCTTGAATGACCCGAGCCCCTTCGCCATCCAGCGCGGCGACAATCGGCCTCCCCGCGGCAAGGTAAGCCTGGACTTTACTGGGAATGGTATAGGAGAACGCCTCATCTTGCTTCAACGTCACCAACAATCCCGTGGCACGACTGAAAAAATGTGGCATTTCACCTACCGGATACCGGCCGGCGAGGACAAGGTTGTCCAATGATCGGGATTTTTTCTGGCTTTCGATCCAGCTCAGCATGCTACCGCTGCCGACCAGAACAATTCGGAGATTGGATAGATGACGAAGCCTGTCTGCTACCTCAACCAGGGTTTCGACCGATTGTGCGGTCCCCAGGTTGCCAGCAAAAACGAGACAGAAATGGTTTTCGAGCTCCGCAAGCAGCGATGCAGGAATCCGGGTCTCTTCGGAGCCTGGCGGAGTATCCTGATAACAATTTGGGAAATACACGACCTTGCCGGGATCAGCATAGCGAGCAACCGGTTCCCGGAATGCCCTCGACTGAACGAGTAAAGTGTCAACGCAGGCGTAAATGCCTCTGACCATCCACCCTACCACGCGCAAGAGCGATTTATTCCTGATGAATCCCGTCGCACTCAAACTCTCTGGCCAGAGATCTTGAACCCATACAGCCAGATGACTCTTGAGTTTCCATTTCAAATAGATGGCGGGAATGACCGACGTAATCGGGGAAGGTGCAAACACAAAAATTGCGTCGTAACGTTCGCCTTTTACAGCAGCCGGGTAAAATTTCAGCCCATTTACGATATAAGACAAATAATTCAGTATCAGGTTTTTTGCGCCCGAAGAGCCGCGAGGTCTAAGCGGTGCACGGCATACGCCAACTGTCGTTTCGTAACTTTCTTCCTGGTATCCGGAAGCATGGTAGCCGTCGAACACAACACCATCCGGATAGTTCGGTTTGCCGGTGAGAACTTTTACGACATGCCCTTGAGCAGACAAGCTTTTGACCAGGTCGTTGATAATAAATGATTCCGGCCAAAAATACTGCGACACCACGAGAACTCTCATCTATCAAACACCTGCTTTTCGCAACTTGGCCAACGCCAGCAACTCGGACCACGTTTTTCTTGAGGTTTGTTCCCAATCAAACTTATCACTTTGTGCAACCGCTGCAACGGCCAGCTTTTTCAAGAACTCCGGATTTGTTAATGCTTCTGTCAATACGTCTGCTATGTCTTGGGAGTCAAACGGCGAAAAATACAATGCTGCGTCCGCGCCAGACTCCGGCATGGGCATAACATTGGAGCAAATCATTGGCCGACCTGAAGCGAGCGCTTCAAGAAGTATGTTCGGGCTGTTCTCGCACGACGAGGCAAAGAGATTCAGATACGCGTGGTGATACAGAGGAGGAAGTTCCTGATAAGGAATAGCGCCAAGTAGCAGGACCTGGCCTTCCAGGCCTAGCGTCGAAATCAGAGTCTTTACACGCTCGGCTTCCGGCAGATTTGTTTCCCCGACAAGAATCAGCGGGAACCTTTCACGAAGCTCTTGAGGTAGTTTCCCGTAAGCACTGACCACTTGAAAATCATGCTTGTAAACGTCAAATCTCGACACGTATAAAATGTACTCGCTCCCTGGTAAAAAATCCGGGCGAACAGTACTTTTGCCGTGTGTCCGAAACACAGAACCAATTCCATGAGGGATAGTAACGGCGTTTTTAACCTTGGTCAGCGATTCGATGCCCCCTCGTGCATAATTTGAAATAAATATCGTCAAATCAGCTTCAGTCATGCTCTTGAGCATAATGCGGCTCAACAACCAATTTCTGATCCGTTGCAACCCGAACGGTACACTTTTTCGTACGCGCAAATCAAATGGAATCATCTTCCGAAACATCGTCGCAACCTTGCAACCGGCTGGTGCACGAGTGCCCACTACCCCCCCGGGACAAAACAGCAGGTCAGCCTTTTCAGCCTTCAAGATACCGGGTAACACCCACTTTTCCCACAAGGCTCTGACAAGCGGATTTTCTGTCGGCCAGGCAGGTTCGACGCGACGGATCCTTGGGTGATCTGGCAGCTTGAGTGACGAAGGGGCAAACACGAGGATATCAAGATCCCCGTCGAAGGGTACGAACTGAAAAGGATTAATCAGATATGTCTGACCTCCACCCAAGCGGGCAGAGAGCGCATTGAAAACTATCTTCATGGAAAACCTTTTGCTCAATCTGAATTAGCGACTATTTTTATCAAGCCAGGATTGGAACATCAGAATATTCCACAAATGAAGACTACGATCGTACGTTCMGTTTTGATGCTGGAGCCACGCTGAGCGAATTTTCTGACAATCGAAATAGCCCTCACTCCTGATTCGCTTCTCAGCCAGCAAGTCCTCTGCCCACTCTCTCAGTGGTCCACGCACCATTGCGCCAGTGGAATAGAGAAGCCCGCCTTTGGCCTATCGAAGAACGAGGTAGGTACGTATCTCTTAAGCAGTTCGCGAAGCGGCCACTTCCCGACGCCACTTTTGATCAACTGCTCTGAAGACAAAAAAACGCCAGTTCCGCGACTCGATGATCAAGCAAGGGTGCCCGGGCTTCGAGGCTCGCGCTCATGGCACCACGCTCGATATTTACGAGCAGATCATCCGGCAAGTACTGAGAAACATCCCACCTACGAATTTCTTCGATGTAATCGTCCATCGACTCCCAAGAGACGTCGCCCTGATCTTGACCGTCAACACCCAATACCACATTGTCTGCAGGTTGTCATTGCGACTACATTTACGCCAGAAAACCTTAACAACTAAAGCGCAAACAGCAATGAATTCCCGTCTCAACGAACGCGCGCAGGATACCGCATCATTGCCTCTGCTGAACACCAGAAACAAATTCCAATAAAATCAATGTTCAACTTACCGCCCCTGCTTCTGACCCTCAAGGCATAAGCAGACACAACACCGCCCCCCCCACAATCATTCCGACCAAGAATGAAACAACGCCAAAAATCGACAACTGAAGCTGTGGTGAAGAAAAACCTAAAAAGGAGATGACAACAAACTGCTGGTTTTCCAGCACGAAGAGCAGGCATGGAATTGATACAAACAACACAAACCCTGTGATCACGAATCGCTTGAAGCGGCTGCTGTCTCACCAACTAATCGTCACTGCAACCCTCCTCATCCTCATTCAGCCGATCACGCAATTCCTTACCCAGCTTGAAATGCGGAACGAACTTGCCATCGAGACTGAGACCGACCGGTTTTCGAATTGCGCCCCACCCTCGGGGAGCGATAGCGCAGAGAGAAACTGCCAAACCCACGGATCTCGATACGATCGCCGGTGGCCAGGCATTGGGACATTTGTTCAAGCAAGATCTTGATGGCCTGCTCCACATCCCTGGATGAGAGCAGCCCCTGACGGGTAACAATTCGCTCGATCAACTCCGACCTAGTCATAGCCCCCCCTTCTTTTTCAAGCAACCAGATCAGCGCTTCACAGCGCCTCAGCACACCCGGAGGATTTTGAACAGTGCAGCAGTTACCCCATCGTTCTCCTGCCAGGTATCTCGCCTGACCATCACTTACTTTCAGGCATAAGGCTAGCTGCAAATAAACGACTGATTCGACCAAGAAAGAGACAACCTGAGGAGCCCTGGATTTCATCAACAAACCCCGGCAGGCCAATATTCTGTTCAGCCCAGGTAAAATCCAGGCACAAAAAAGGGCGACCGAAGTCGCCCTTTTTTACAGAAAGCCAGAACTTAGTTCTGTTTTTCCATTTGTGCACGCAGCAGGTCACCCAGAGTGGTGGCCACAGGAGCGTCAGTAGCTACTGGCTTGTCGCGCAGGCTCTGGATTGCTTCTTTCTCGTCTTCAACGTCTTTCGACTTGATCGAGAGCTGAATTACACGGCTCTTGCGGTCAACGCTGATGATCTTGGCTTCTACTTCTTCGCCTTCTTTCAGAACGTTGCGCGCGTCTTCAACGCGGTCACGGCTGATTTCAGAGGCTTTCAGAGTCGCTTCGATATCGTCGGCCAGAGTGATGATGGCGCCTTTAGCGTCAACTTCCTTCACGATGCCTTTAACGATGGCGCCTTTGTCGTTCTCTTGAACGTACTCGGAGAACGGATCGCTTTCCAGCTGCTTGATACCCAGGGAGATGCGCTCGCGCTCTGGGTCAACCGACAGGATAACGGTGTCCAGCTCGTCGCCCTTCTTGAAGCGGCGAACGGCTTCTTCGCCCACTTCGTTCCAGGAGATGTCGGACAGGTGAACCAGACCGTCGATGCCGCCGTCCAGACCAATGAAGATACCGAAATCGGTGATCGACTTGATGGTGCCGGAGATTTTATCGCCCTTGTTGAACTGGCCAGAGAAATCTTCCCATGGGTTGGATTTGCACTGCTTGATGCCCAGGGAGATACGACGACGCTCTTCGTCGATGTCCAGAACCATGACTTCCACTTCGTCGCCGACTTGTACGACTTTCGAAGGGTGGATGTTCTTGTTGGTCCAGTCCATTTCGGAAACGTGTACCAGACCTTCAACGCCTTCTTCCAGCTCAGCGAAGCAGCCGTAGTCGGTCAGGTTGGTTACACGCGCGGTAACGCGAGTGCTTTCTGGGTAACGGGCTTTGATAGCAACCCATGGATCTTCGCCCAGTTGCTTCAGGCCCAGGGAAACACGATTGCGCTCGCGATCATACTTCAGAACCTTGACATCGATCTCGTCGCCAACGTTGACGATTTCGGAAGGATGCTTGATACGCTTCCAGGCCATGTCGGTAATGTGCAGCAGGCCATCGACGCCACCCAGATCGACGAATGCGCCGTAATCGGTGAGGTTCTTGACGATACCTTTGACTTGTTGGCCTTCCTGCAGGGATTCCAGCAGAGCTTCGCGCTCGGCGGAGTTCTCGGCTTCCAGGACGCTGCGACGGGAAACGACAACGTTGTTGCGCTTCTGGTCCAGCTTGATGACCTTGAATTCCAGCTCTTTGCCTTCCAGGTGCGTGGTGTCGCGCACTGGACGGACGTCAACCAGAGAACCTGGCAGGAACGCACGGATGCCGTTAACGTCGACAGTGAAGCCGCCTTTAACCTTACCGTTGATAACGCCCTTGACCACTTCTTCGGCTGCGAAGGCTGCTTCCAGAACAATCCAGCATTCAGCGCGCTTGGCTTTTTCACGGGACAGCTTGGTTTCACCAAAGCCGTCTTCAACCGAGTCCAGAGCAACGTGAACTTCGTCACCGACGTTGATGTTCAGTTCGCCAGCGTCGTTGTAGAACTGCTCAAGCGGGATGAGTGCTTCAGACTTCAGGCCAGCGTGAACGGTTACCCAGCGAGCCTGGTAATCGATATCAACGATAACACCGGTGATGATGGAGCCTGCCTGAAGGTTCAGGGTTTTTAGGCTTTCTTCAAAGAGTTCCGCAAAGCTTTCGCTCATTTTAATTCCTGTTGATGAGGGCGAAGAATACGCCCATCTCCACACCCCAGACGGTGTGGGTTAGTTTCATTTAAAAGAAGCCACCGCAGGACTATGACTGGTCCCCTGCGGCCCTCTTGGTCACCCGGCGATATCGCGAATGGCGATCTCGCTCATGATGCGTTCCAGCACCTGATCGATGGATAATTCCGTGGAATCCAGCTGTATGGCGTCAGCCGCCGGTTTGAGCGGGGCTACCGCTCGCTGGGTGTCACGCTCATCGCGCGCACGTATCTCATCTAGCAGACTCGACAGACTAACACCCTCGACTTTGCCCTTCAACTGCAAATATCGACGGCGTGCCCGCTCCTCGGCACTGGCGGTCAGAAAAATCTTCAATGGCGCGTCAGGAAAAACCACGGTGCCCATGTCGCGACCATCCGCCACAAGGCCCGGCGCCTCCTGAAAGGCTCGCTGGCGCTGCAGCAGCGCCTCGCGTACAGCGGGCAGCGCAGCCACCTGGGAAGCGCCGGAACCGACGCTTTCGGTGCGAATGACATCGCTGACTTCATCACCTTCCAGAATGATGCGTTGCAACTGACCATCCGTCGCCGCGATGAACTGCACATCCAGATGAGCGGCGAGTTTCTTCAGCAGCTCTTCATTGGTCAGGTCGACACCATGGTTATGCGCGGCGAAGGCCAGCAATCGGTACAACGCACCGGAGTCCAGCAGGTTCCAGCCCAGGCGCTTGGCCAGAATCCCGGCGACCGTGCCCTTGCCCGAACCGCTTGGCCCATCGATGGTGATGACCGGTGCAATGCTGATCACGACTGTGCCTCTTGTGCCACGCGAATACCGACCTGTGCGCACAGCGCCAGGAAATTCGGGAAGGACGTCGCGACGTTGGCGCAATCATGAATGCGGATCGGGGCACTGGCGCGCAGCGAAGCAACGCTGAACGCCATGGCGATACGATGATCACCATGACCGTGCACCTCACCGCCGCCGATCTGGCCGCCGTCGATGATGATGCCATCCGGGGTCGGCTCGCACTTGACGCCCAACGCCAGCAAGCCATCGGCCATGACCTGGATACGATCCGACTCCTTGACCCGCAGCTCTTCGGCGCCACGCAACACGGTGCGCCCTTCGGCACAGGCGGCGGCGACGAACAGCACCGGGAACTCGTCGATCGCCAGCGGAACCAGCGCCTCGGGAATCTCGATACCCTTGAGTTTAGCTGCACGTACGCGCAAGTCAGCTACCGGTTCGCCACCCACTTCACGCTGGTTTTCCAGGGTGATGTCGGCACCCATCAGGCGCAGGATGTCGATCACACCGGTACGGGTCGGGTTGATGCCAACGTGTTCCAGCACCAGCTCCGAACCTTCGGCGATCGAAGCCGCCACCAGGAAGAACGCCGAGGACGAAATATCACCTGGGACTTCAATATGGGTCGCGGTCAGCTTGTTGCCGGACTCGACCGATGCGGTCGCACCGTTGACCGTTACCGGGTAGCCGAAGCCACGCAGCATGCGCTCGGTATGGTCGCGGGTCGGAGCAGGCTCGGTAACCGTGGTCTTGCCTTCGGCATACAGACCGGCCAGCAGCAGGCAGGACTTAACCTGGGCACTGGCCATCGGCATGGTGTAGGTCAGACCCTTGAGCTTGTGGCCACCACGGATGGTCATCGGTGGACGACCTTCCGCGGCGGTTTCGATCACGGCGCCCATTTCACGCAGCGGATTGGCCACGCGATTCATCGGGCGCTTGGACAGCGAAGCGTCGCCGGTCAGGGTGCTGTCGAAGTTCTGCGCGGCCAGCAGGCCGGACAGCAAACGCATCGAAGTACCGGAGTTGCCCAGATAGATCGGGCCCGGTGCCGGCTTCAGGCCATGCAGGCCAACACCGTGAATGGTCACGCGACCGTGGTGCGGACCTTCGATCACGACGCCCATGTCACGGAATGCCTGCAAGGTCGCCAGGGCATCTTCGCCCTCGAGGAAACCTTCGACTTCGGTGACACCTTCAGCCAGGGAACCGAGCATGATCGAACGGTGGGAAATCGACTTGTCACCTGGTACGCGAATCCGACCGGACAGGCGGCCACCAGGTTGAGCCAGGAAAATCAGATCATTGGAATTCATAGCGTCCACATAGGCCCTGCGGGCCAGGATTTTACTGAAATGCTCGCGGGCAACCCGGGCGCGAGTGAATACGCCCAACAATTGGTGCCCATCCCCTGCATCGACCGCGTCGCGCAAGGCGTCGAGGTCACTGCGAAATGTATCGAGTGTGCGCAGGACAGCTTCGCGGTTGGCGAGGAAGATGTCGTGCCACATGACCGGGTCGCTTCCGGCGATTCTTGTGAAATCGCGGAAACCGCCCGCAGCGTAACGGAAGATCTCAAGATTTTCATTGCGCTTGGCCAACGAATCGACCAAGCCGAACGCCAGCAAGTGCGGCAGATGACTGGTCGCCGCCAAGACTTCGTCATGACGTTCGACCTGCATGTGCTCGACATCGGCGCCCAATTCGCGCCACAAACGGTCGACTACCGCCAGGGCTGCCGGATCGGTTTGCTCCAGCGGCGTAAGGATCACTTTATGACGACGAAACAGCTCGGCGTTGGAGGCTTCCACGCCGCTCTGCTCGGAACCGGCAATCGGATGGCCCGGCACGAACCGCACCGGCATGCCGCCGAACGCCTCGGTTGCCGCACGCACCACATTGCCTTTGGCGCTGCCGACATCGGTCAGGATCGCTTGCCCCAGATCCATGCTCGCCAAACGCGCGAGCACTTTTTCCATGGCCAGGATCGGCACCGCCAGTTGAATGACGTCGGCCCCCTGACAAGCAATGCCCAGGTCTTCCTCACAGCGATCCACCACACCCAATTCGACCGCGAGTTTGCGCGATTGCGGATCGAGATCGACCCCGACCACTTCCCGGCATATGCCGCTCTCACGCAAACCCTTGGCAAACGAACCGCCGATCAACCCAAGACCGACCACCACCAGGCGACCGATCATAGGTTCAGCAGATTGCAGCGCAGTGACATCAACCACGAGCCAGAACCTTGGTCAGCGCTTCAAGGAAGCGGCTGTTCTCTGCCGGCAGACCAATGGTGACGCGCAGGTGATTCGGCATGCCGTAGTTCGCTACCGGACGCACGATCACGCCTTCACGAAGCAAGCCCTGGAACACCGGCGCTGCAACCTGACCCAGGTCCACGCAAATGAAGTTGCCCCTTGACGGAATCCAGCTCAACCCCAATTCACGGAAACCCGCCTCCAGTTGCAGCATGCCAGCCTCATTCAGTTGACGGCTTTGCGCGAGATACTCTTCATCCTTCAACGCTGCACAGGCCGCAGCCAGAGCCAGGCTGTTGACGTTGAACGGCTGGCGTACACGGTTCAGCACGTCCGCGACCACCGCCGTGGACAAGCCATAACCCACGCGCAGTGCGGCCAGGCCATAGGCCTTGGAGAAGGTGCGGGAAACCAGCAGGTTCGGATAAGCCGCCAGGAAGTCCAGGCCGTCCGGCATATCGCTGCCTTCGGCGTACTCGATGTAGGCCTCGTCCAGCACCACCAGCACATGCTCCGGAACATCCTGCAGGAATTCGTCCAGCGCCTCGGCGTCGAACCAGGTCCCGGTCGGATTGTTCGGGTTGGCGATAAAGACCACACGGGTATTGGCATCGATCGCCGCCAGCATGGCGGGCAGGTCATGCCCCCAGTCCTTGGCCGGAACCACCTTGGCCTGCGCACCGACCGCCTGAGTGGCAATCGGGTAGACAGCGAACGCATGCTCGCTGAATACGGCATTCAGGCCCGGCGCCAGATAGGCGCGCGCCACCAGCTCAAGAATGTCGTTGGAGCCATTACCCAGCGTCACTTGATTCAGCTCGACACGGCACTGCTCGGCCAGCAGGGTCTTGAGCGCAAAACCGTTGCCGTCCGGATAGCGGGTCAGCTCGACCAGCGCATCGCGGATGGCCGCCAGCGCCTTGGGGCCGGCGCCCAGCGGGTTTTCGTTGCTCGCCAGTTTGACGATGCTGGCTGGATCGAGATCCAGCTCACGCGCCAGTTCGTCCACGGGTTTTCCCGGAACGTAAGGCGAAAGTTGTTGCACGCCCGGCTGCGCCAGAGCGAGGAAATTGCCACTCATTTGCTACCGCCCCTTACAGAACTGCTTTCGGGTAGGAACCCAGCACTTTAAGTGCCACTGCTTCCTGACTGATCTTTTCCAGCACACTTTTGACCAGTGGGTCGCGGTGGTGGCCAACGAAGTCGATGAAGAACACGTAGGTCCACTTGCCGCTGCGCGACGGACGAGTCTCGATTCGCGTCAGGTCGATGCCATTGTCGTGGAACGGCACCAGCAACTCGTGCAGCGCACCCGGCTTGTTGCTCATCGAAACGATGATCGAGGTCTTGTCGTCGCCAGTCGGCGGCACTTCCTGATTACCGATCATCAGGAAGCGCGTGGAGTTATCCGGACGGTCCTCGATTTTTTCGGCCAGACGGGTCAAGCCATACAGGCCGGCCGCCATGTCGCCGGCAATCGCCGCCGAGTTCCACTCGCCCTTGACCCGCTTGGCCGCTTCGGCGTTGCTGGACACCGCCACGCGCTCGACATTCGGGTAATGGGCGTCCAGCCACTTGCGGCACTGGGCCAGGGACTGGGCGTGGGAGTAGATACGGCTGATGCTGTCGGTCTTGGTGTTTTCACCGACCAACAGGTGATGGTGGATACGCAGTTCGACTTCGCCGCAGATCACCATGTCGTGCTCAAGGAAGCTGTCGAGGGTGTGATTGACCGCGCCTTCGGTGGAGTTTTCCACCGGCACCACGCCAAAATTCACCGCACCGGCCGCCACCTCACGGAACACTTCGTCGATCGCCGCCATCGGCTTGCTGATCACGGCGTGACCGAAGTGCTTCATGGCCGCCGCCTGGGTGAAGGTACCTTCAGGGCCGAGATAAGCCACTTTCAGCGGCTGTTCGAGCGCCAGGCACGAAGACATGATTTCGCGGAACAACCGCGCCATCTCTTCGTTGCCCAGCGGCCCCTGGTTACGCTGCATGACACGCTTGAGCACCTGAGCTTCGCGCTCAGGACGATAGAACACCGGCACTTCGCCTTCGGCCAGCGAGGCCATCTTTACTCGCGCGACTTCCTGGGCGCAGCGCGCACGCTCACTGATCAGCTCCAGGACCTTTTCGTCCAGGGCATCAATGCGCAGGCGCAGTGCCTTGAGTTCTTGCTCAGACATTAGCCGTGTTCCTTCTCGAACTCTGCCATGTACGAAATCAGCGCATTGACGGCGTTGATGTCGACGGCGTTATAGATGGAGGCGCGCATACCACCCACGGAACGGTGCCCCTTGAGGTTCAACAGGCCACGCTCATCGGCACCAGCCAGGAACGGCTTGTCCAGACGATCATCCGCCAGGCGGAACGGCACGTTCATCCACGAGCGGTCCGACTTGTTGATCGGGTTGCTGTATAGGCCGCTGGCATCGATGAAGCCGTACAGCGTGCGCTGCTTGACTTCGTTGAGCTTGCCGATGGCCTCGACGCCGCCCTGCTCTTTCAGCCACTCGAACACCAGGCCGGACAAGTACCAGGCCAGGGTCGGCGGGGTGTTGTACATCGAACCGTTATCGGCCGCGACCTTGTAGTCGAGCATGGTCGGGCACAGGGAACGAGCCTTGCCCAGCAGGTCTTCGCGAACGATGTTGACGACGATACCGCTCGGACCGATGTTTTTCTGGGCGCCGGCGTAAATCATGCCAAAACGCGAAACATCCACCGGGCGCGACAGGATGTCCGAGGACATGTCGGCGACCAGCGGAACATCACCGGTTTCCGGAATCCATTGGAATTCCAGGCCGCCAATGGTTTCGTTCGGCGCGTAGTGGACGTAGGCCGCGTCTTTCGACAGCTTCCATTCGTTCTGGCCGGGAATGGCGAAATAGTCGTAAGGCCTGGCGGTGCCGGCAACGTTGACGTGGCCGAAGCGTGAAGCTTCTTCGATGGCTTTCTGTGACCAGATACCGGTGTCGATATAGTCGGCCGAGCCGTTTTCCGGCAACAGGTTCAGAGGAATCTGAGCAAATTGCTGGCTGGCGCCACCTTGCAGGAACAGCACTTTATAGTTCGAGGGGATATTCAGCAGATCACGCAGATCCTGCTCGGCCTTGGTGGCGATGGACACGAACTCATCACTGCGATGGCTCATTTCCATGACCGACAGACCCTTGCCGTGCCAGTCGAGGAGTTCACCCTGGGCGCGCTGCAGGACAGCTTCGGGAAGCGCCGCAGGACCGGCACAGAAGTTATAGGCTCTCTTGCTCACATCCAATCTCGCTCTGATTTGGTGGTATCACTGTAGGAGCGAGCTTGCTCGCGAAAAACCTGAGAGCACAAGGGTGCACCAGACGCCCTGCGTTATCGTTGACGACCATCGCGAGCAAGCTCGCTCCTACATGGGATTTCAGTATTTCCGTACGGACAAACAACAAGGGGGCGAATTTTCATCCGCCCCCTGCTTACCCGCTTATTCCTGTGGTTCTTCGTCAGCGGCGGCGTCGAGTTGCTGGTCTTCGGCAACGTCGTCGATCACGACTTCACCGACAAACCCTTCACCCTCTTCACCTTCCAGCTCTTCGCCTTCGACTTCCGACGGCTCCTGAACCCGCTCCAGACCGACCAGCGTTTCATCGTTGGCCAGTTTGATCAGGGTCACGCCCTGGGTGTTACGACCCAGGCTGGACACTTCGTCGACACGGGTGCGCACCAGAGTGCCCTGGTCGGAAATCAGCATGATTTCCTCGCCGTCGAGCACCTGGACCGCACCGACCAGACGGCCGTTACGCTCGTTGCTGACCATGGCAATAACGCCCTGGCCGCCACGCTTGTACTCAGGGAACTCGGTGATCGCCGTGCGCTTGCCGTAGCCACGCGCCGAAGCTGTGAGGATCTGGCTGCCTTCTTCCGGGATCAGCATGGAAATCAGCTTCTGGCCTTCCGGCAGACGCATGCCGCGCACACCGCGGGCGGTACGGCCCATGGCACGAACGTCGGATTCCTTGAAACGGGTGACCTTGCCGCCATCGGAGAACAGCATCACTTCGCGCTCGCCATCGGTGATGGCCGCGGAAATCAGCACGTCGCCTTCGTCCAGCTCCAGCGCGATCAGGCCGACGCTGCGTTGACGGCTGAAGGATTCCAGCGGGGTCTTCTTCACGGTGCCGTTGGCGGTGGCCATGAAGATGTAGTGACCTTCGGTGTACTCCTCGACCGGCAGCATGGTGGTGATGTATTCACCGTCATCCAGCGGCAGCAGGTTGACCAGCGGACGACCACGGGCAGCACGTGACGCTTCAGGGATTTCGTAGGTTTTCAGCCAGTACACCTTGCCCTTGCTGGAGAACAGCAGCAGCGTGGTGTGGCTGTTGGCAACCAGCAGGTGAGCGATGTAGTCCTCATCCTTGACGCCGGTCGCCGACTTGCCTTTACCGCCACGACGCTGGGCCTGGTACGCAGCCAGCGGCTGGGTCTTGGCGTAGCCACCGTGGGAAATGGTCACGACGCGCTCTTCTTCCGGGATCATGTCACCCAGGGTCAGGTCGAGACGGGCATCGAGGATTTCAGTACGACGCACGTCGCCGTATTCGGCGCGAATCACTTCCAGCTCTTCGCGGATCACTTCCATCAGGCGCGTGGCGCTGTTGAGGATGCGGATCAGCTCGCCGATCTGGTTGAGGATCTCTTGATACTCGGCCAGCAGTTTTTCGTGTTCCAGACCGGTCAGGCGGTGCAGACGCAGTTCCAGAATGGCTTGCGCCTGTTCTGGCGACAGGAAGTACTTGCCGTCGCGCAGACCGTATTGCGGATCGAGGTTTTCCGGACGGCACGAATCGGCGCCGGCACGTTCAACCATCGCCACCACGGCCGAGGATTCCCAAGGCGTGCTGATCAGCGCTTCCTTGGCTTCCGACGGCGTTGGCGACGCCTTGATCAGGGCGATGACCGGGTCGATGTTCGACAGGGCAACCGCTTGACCTTCAAGGATATGACCACGCTCGCGCGCCTTGCGCAGTTCGAACACGGTACGACGGGTCACCACTTCGCGGCGGTGACGGACGAAGGCTTCCAGCAGGTCCTTGAGGTTCAGGATCCGCGGACGGCCGTCGATCAGCGCGACGATGTTGATACCGAACACCGCTTGCAGCTGGGTCTGGGCGTAGAGGTTGTTGAGGATGACCTCAGGCACTTCGCCGCGACGCAGCTCGATCACGACGCGCATACCGTCCTTGTCGGACTCGTCGCGCAGTTCGGTGATGCCTTCAAGCTTCTTCTCTTTGACCAGCTCGGCGATCTTCTCGATCAGACGCGCCTTGTTCAGCTGGTAAGGGAGTTCGGTGATGACGATCTGCTGGCGGCCACCGACCTTGTCGATGTCTTCGATCATCGAGCGGGCGCGCATGTAAATGCGCCCGCGACCGGTGCGGTAGGCTTCGATGATGCCGGCGCGACCGTTGATGATCGCGGCGGTCGGGAAGTCCGGACCGGGGATGTATTGCATCAGCTCGTCGACGGTCAGCTCAGGGTTGTCGATGAGCGCCAGGCAACCGTCGATGACTTCACCGAGGTTGTGCGGCGGAATGTTGGTCGCCATGCCTACGGCGATACCGCTGGAGCCGTTGACCAGCAGGTTGGGAATACGGGTCGGCATGACCGCCGGAATCATTTCGGTGCCGTCGTAGTTCGGCACCCAGTCCACGGTTTCTTTATGCAGGTCAGCCAGCAGCTCGTGCGCCAGCTTGGTCATGCGCACTTCGGTGTATCGCATGGCCGCGGCGTTGTCGCCGTCCACCGAACCGAAGTTGCCCTGGCCGTCTACCAGCAGGTAGCGCAGGGAGAATGGCTGTGCCATCCGAACGATGGTGTCGTACACCGCGGTATCACCGTGCGGGTGATACTTACCGATCACGTCACCGACAACACGGGCAGATTTCTTGTACGGCTTGTTGAAGTCGTTGCCCAGCTCGCTCATCGCGAACAGCACGCGCCGGTGCACGGGCTTCAAGCCATCGCGCGCATCCGGCAGTGCCCGCCCGACAATTACGCTCATCGCGTAGTCGAGGTAGGACTGCTTCAGCTCGTCTTCGATATTGACCGGGAGGATTTCTTTGGCCAGTTCGCCCATGAGAAGCCTGATTCCTTTTTCTGGTGAAACTTCGTCAGGACCAACGAAGCTCGCCGCTGCAGGCTCAGTGCCATGCATTGGCTTACGACAAATCAACGAGTTATGCCATGGATCTGCGCAGTAAAGATCACCCCGCGGGGCAACCTTGGAAACCGCCGGATGTTATCACAAGAGCCGCCACGCACCTATCCCCCAGACGCGCATGGAGAGTAGTTAGTTGACCGGTGACAGGCTTGAAGGGGACGAGAGAGGCTTAGAGCTGTGTTGAATGGAGAATTTGTGGCTGATTCGGGTTGATTCATTGGGTTTGACGGCCCCATCGCGAGCAAGCTCGCTCCCACAGTGTTTGCGGTACACACAAAACCTGTGGGAGCGAGCTTGCTCGCGATGGCGGCTTACCAGACACCAAAGATTATCAATGCAGACGCTTACGGCACATCAACTGCGCCATCTTCGCCGTATCCGGGCGCTCGACGATGCCTTTTTCGGTGACGATCGCATCGATCAGATCCGCCGGCGTCACGTCGAACACCGGGTTGAAGGCATTGACGTCAGCCCCGACGCGCTTGCCACCGACCTCCAGCAACTCGCGACCATCACGCTCTTCAATCGGAATGTCATCGCCACTGGCCAGGTTCATGTCGATGGTCGAACTCGGCGCCACCACCATGAAGCGCACGCCGTGGTGCATGGCGTTGACCGCCAGTTGATAGGTGCCGATCTTGTTGGCCACGTCGCCATTGGCGGTGATCCGGTCAGCGCCGACGATGACCCAGGTAGGGCCTTTGGTCTTCATGATATGCGCGGCGGCGGAATCGACATTGAGGGTCACGGGAATGCCTTCATTGGCCAGCTCCCATGCGGTCAGCCGCGAGCCCTGCAGCCATGGGCGGGTTTCGTCGACATAGACCTGCTCGATCATACCTTCGATGAATGCACCACGAATCACCCCCAGCGCCGTGCCAAAGCCGCCCGTGGCCAGTGCGCCGGTGTTGCAGTGGGTGAGGATCGCCTGGGCGTTGCCCTGATGCTTGCGGATCAGGTCCACACCCAGCTGGGCCATGGTCAGGTTGGCTTCGCGATCACTTTCGTGAATGGCGATGGCCTCGGCCTCCAGTGCCTCCAGCGGATCGGCATTGTTTTTCAGGCGATCGAGCCGGTCGTGCATGCGGCCCAGCGCCCAGAACAGGTTGACGGCGGTAGGACGGGAATCGGCCAACAGCATGAAATCCTCTTCCAGTGCAGCGTACCAGTCACCCCCTTCGGCAATCCGGGCGCGGGCTGCCAGTACGATGCCATAAGCCGCACTAATACCAATAGCCGGAGCGCCGCGCACCACCATCGAGCGGATGGCCTCGGCCACACCCGCTGCACTGGTGTAGGCAATCCAGGTTTCCTCGAACGGCAAAATACGCTGATCCAGCAGATGGAGAGCGCCATCACGCCAATCGATGGCCTTTACCTTTTCCGCAGCCAACAGTCGATCGCGCATCCCTCACCCCGCACTCATGAACAAAAGCCGCCGATTATAGCGATCCCCCCGCGAAGACGCTCGGGTATACTTCGCCATCCCATACAAAAGCACTGGAACCGACCCTCGATGCCGAACACTGCCGCTGCGCTCGACCTGTTATTGCTGCCGACCTGGCTGGTACCCGTCGAACCCGCTGGTGTTGTCCTCAAGGAACATGGCGTGGGCATCCGTGATGGACGCATCGTGTTTATCGGCCCACGTTCCGCCGCGCTGAAGCTTAACGCAACCGAAACCCGCGAATTGCCCGACATGCTGCTCAGCCCCGGCCTGATCAATGCCCACGGGCACGCGGCGATGACGCTGTTCCGTGGCCTGGCCGATGATCTGCCATTGATGACCTGGCTGGAAAACCATATCTGGCCCGCCGAGGCCAAATGGGTCGATGAAGCTTTCGTGCGCGACGGTACCGACCTTGCCATCGCCGAGCAAATCAAAGGCGGCATCACCTGTTTCTCTGACATGTACTTCTTCCCGAAGGTTGCCAGCGAGCGCGTGCACAACAGCGGCATTCGCGCGCAAATCGCGATTCCGATCCTCGACTTCCCGATTCCGGGGGCCGCCACGGCGGACGAAGCCATTCGTCAGGGCGTTGAACTGTTTGGCGATCTCAAGCACCACGAACGCATCAAAATCACCTTCGGCCCCCATGCACCCTACACCGTAGGCGACGAAAACCTGGAAAAAATCCGGATGATCGCCGAGGAACTGGACGCTTCGATCCACATGCACGTGCATGAAACCGCCTTCGAAGTACAACAATCGGTCGAGCAGCGCGGTGAACGACCACTGGCCCGACTGGCGCGCCTGGGTTTGCTGGGACCGCGCTTCCAGGCGGTTCACATGACCCAGATCAGCGAAGAAGACCTGGCGCTGCTGGTAGAAAGCAACAGCAATGTGATTCATTGCCCGGAGTCGAACCTGAAGCTGGCCAGCGGGTTCTGCCCGGTCGAGCGTTTGTGGCAGGCCGGGGTCAATGTTGCGGTCGGCACCGATGGCGCGGCCAGCAACAATGACCTGGACCTGCTCGGCGAAACCCGCACCGCGGCCCTGCTGGCCAAGGCTGTCGCCGGCTCGGCCACCGCGCTGGATGCCCATCGTGCCTTGCGCATGGCCACCCTCAATGGCGCCCGGGCACTGGGTATCGAGGCCGAAGTCGGTTCGCTGGAAATCGGCAAGGCCGCGGACATGGTGGCTTTCGACCTCTCCGGCCTGGCCCAGCAACCGGTCTACGAACCGGTTTCGCAGCTTATATATGCCACCGGCCGCGACTGCGTGAAACACCTTTGGGTTGCCGGCAAGCAGTTGCTCGACGACCGTCGCCTGACACGCCTGGATGAACAACAGCTTGGCGCTGTCGCGAGGGCCTGGGGCCAGCGCATCAGCGGCCGCACCGAATCGTAAGCACCCTGGAACGCAATCCGGGGCAACAGGACTTTTCAAGTTTTAGAGGACTAGACCATGAGCAACGTCGACTACGCCGAAATCGCCAAATTCGAGGCCCTGGCTCATCGCTGGTGGGACCGCGAAAGCGAATTCAAACCGCTGCACGACATCAACCCGCTGCGGGTCAACTGGATTGACGAGCGGGTCAACCTGGCCGGTAAAAAAGTCCTCGACGTCGGTTGCGGCGGCGGCATCCTCAGCGAAGCCATGGCCCAACGCGGTGCGACCGTGATGGGTATCGACATGGGCGAAGCTCCGTTGGCGGTTGCCCAGTTGCATCAGCTGGAGTCGGGCGTGAGCGTCGAGTACCGACAGATCACCGCCGAAGCCCTGGCCGAGGAAATGCCGGAGCAGTTCGACGTGGTCACCTGCCTGGAAATGCTTGAGCACGTGCCGGATCCGTCGTCGGTCATCCGCGCCTGTTTCCGCATGGTCAAGCCCGGCGGCCAGGTGTTCTTCTCCACCATCAACCGCAACCCGAAGGCGTACCTGTTCGCCATCGTCGGCGCCGAATACATCATGAAGCTGCTGCCGCGCGGCACCCACGACTTCAAGAAATTCATCCGCCCCTCCGAACTTGGCGCCTGGAGCCGCATGGCCGGCCTGACCGTCAAGGACATCATCGGCCTGACCTACAACCCGCTGACCAAGCACTACAAACTGGCGGCCGACGTGGACGTCAACTACATGATCCAGACCCTGCGCGAGGAGTAAGCCGATGCCAATCAGAGCAGTTCTTTTCGACATGGACGGCACTCTGCTCGACACCGCGCCGGACTTCATTGCGATCTGTCAGGCGATGCGTGCCGACCGTGGCTTGCCACCGATGAACGACAAGCACATTCGCGACGAGATTTCCGGCGGCGCCAAGGCGATGGTCGCGGTGACCTTCGCCATGGACCCGGAATCGCCGGGGTTCGAGGAACTGCGCCTGGAGTTTCTGGAGCGCTACCTCGTCGGTTGTGCCGTTCACAGCAAGCTGTTCGACGGCATGGGCGAACTGCTGGCGGACATCGAGAAGGCCAACCTGGTCTGGGGCGTGGTCACCAACAAGCCGCTGCGCTTCGCCGAGCCGATCATGCAACAGTTGGGGCTGGCTGAACGCTCGGCGCTGCTGATCTGCCCGGATCATGTGAAGAACAGCAAACCGGATCCCGAGCCGCTGATCCTCGCCTGCAAGATGCTCGATCTCGATCCGGCCAGCGTGCTGTTCGTTGGCGATGACTTGCGCGACATCGAATCGGGCCGCGATGCCGGCACCAAGACTGCTGCGGTGACCTTCGGCTATATCCACCCGGACGATAATCCGCGGCATTGGGGTGCGGATGTGGTGGTTGATCATCCGCTGGAGTTGCGCAAGGTGCTCGATAGTGCGCTTTGCAGCTGCTGATTAAAGTCAAGAGATCGCAGCCTGCGGCAGTTCCTACAGGGGACCGCGATCGACGTAGGAGCTGCCGCAGGCTGCGATCTTTTCCAGCTTTGTTATGGATTGAGGTTTTTTATGTTTGATTATTCCGCCCGCCCCGAACTGCTCAAGGATCGGGTCATTCTGGTCACCGGCGCAGGACGTGGCATTGGCGCCGCAGCGGCAAAAGCCTACGCGGCACACGGCGCAACCGTGCTGCTGCTGGGCAAGACCGAAGCCAACCTGACCCAGGTCTACGACGAAATCGAAGCCGCCGGCCATCCACAACCGGCGGTGATCCCGTTCAACCTCGAAACCGCCCTGCCCCATCAATACGATGAGCTGGCGGCGATGATCGAAAGCGAATTCGGGCATCTCGACGGCCTGCTGCACAATGCATCGATCATCGGCCCGCGCACGCCGATCGAGCAGTTGTCCGGCGAAAACTTCATGCGGGTCATGCAAGTCAACGTCAATGCCATGTTCATGCTCACCAGCACTCTGCTGCCGCTGCTCAAGCTGTCGCAAGATGCCTCGGTGGTGTTCACGTCCAGCAGCGTCGGCCGCAAGGGACGTGCGTACTGGGGCGCTTACGGCGTCTCCAAATTCGCCACTGAAGGTCTGATGCAAACCCTGGCCGACGAAGTCGATACCGTGGCCCCGGTACGCTCCAACAGCATCAACCCGGGCGCTACCCGCACCAGCATGCGCGCCCAGGCTTACCCGGGTGAAAATCCGCTGAACAACCCGACGCCCGAGGAGATCATGCCGGTCTACCTTTACTTGATGGGCCCGGACAGCACCGGTATCAACGGCCAGGCGTTCAACGCCCAGTAGCGACCGTACGTCGCTTTTTGGTGCCGCGCCGATTTCCTGTCGCGGCACTCGAATACACGCCAGGAACCTGTCAAACAAACGTCACATACTGCGCTGCACACGTAATAGACGAAGCACAACCTGTTGATTTAATACAAATTTTATTAAGATGAACCGAATGGCACGACTTTCGCTCTAAGTTTGCTAAGACACGCAACGTGAAAGCAGACGGAACGAAGCTTGAGTGCGGCGATTACTCATCTTCTACAAAGCAGATTAAACTTGTACGAAATGTCCTACGGGACTGACGGACCAGTACGACGCGCAGCCTAAGCCGCTCTCACCCTGCTTGTAAGACAGCCTTACTGCTTAGGGGCGCACGCCTTATGAAACCACCTCCCCAGACCAACGCAATTGACTTCGATAGCGCCAAATTGCAGCGCCTGGGCTTTGGTCAGCAACCGCTTCTTCTGGCAAGGCCTATCAGTCTTGCGCAATTGCGCCAGCAACTGAGCCTGCAGCTGCAAACCAGTCTGGAACCGCAACGCATTCTTGGGACGTTCTATCGCGAGATTCAGCGATTGGTGCCGCTGGACGCTTTGTGCTACCTGCACAAGAGCAGTGACTTGCGTCTGGAGTTCGGCCAACGCGGCCACCATTCCATCAGTTACAGCCTCAGCCACGAAGGCGAACACCTGGGTGAGCTGATTTTCCGCCGCAATCAGCGTTTCAGCGAACAGGAACAGGGCAATCTCGAATCGCTGCTGGCCGCGCTGCTTTTCCCGATGCGCAACGCGCTGCTTTACCGTACCGCCACCCAAAGCGCACTGCGCGACCCGCTGACGGGCACCGGCAACCGCATCGCCATGGACCAGACATTGCAAAGGGAAATCGAGCTATCCCGGCGCCATCTGCAACCGTTATCGGTGCTGATGCTGGACATCGATCATTTCAAGCAAGTCAATGATACCCACGGCCACAGCACAGGCGATGACGTGCTCAAGGCGGTCGCTGCCTCGATCAAAAACCAGCTGCGCAACGTGGACATGGTGTTTCGCTATGGCGGTGAAGAGTTCCTGATCCTGCTGTCGAACACCAGCCGCGAGGCCGCGGCCATGGTCGGTGAGCGGCTGCGGTTTGCAGTGCAGTCTGAAGAATACCTGGCCGATGGTTATACGATCTTGCTGACGGTCAGCCTCGGCTGTTCGACATTGTTACCCGGCGAGTCTGCCGAAAGCCTGTTGCGACGGGCAGACAGTGCACTGTATGTGGCCAAGCGCGAAGGTCGTAACCGGTTGGAGATGGCGGGGTAACTGCCGACCACAAAATAATGTGGGAGCGAGCCTGCTCGCGAATGGGATCTGACCTTCAACGATCATGCTGACTGACAGTCCGTATTCGCGAGCAGGCTCGCTCCCACAGTTGTTTCAAGCAGACGTTGAATCAGCCTTCCGCCAGTGCCATCCGCTCACGTACGACCGGTGCCCGCTCTACGTGCTCCAACTGCATGCAACGTTCGAGAAACAGGTACATGTAGTCGTAGCTCTTGCACACAGCCTGGCGCAACTCCACCTGCAGGGATTTGCTCGGGTTGGTGCCCGCCAATGTACAGATGATTTCCAGGGCTTCCCATGGATGGGCATCGTCGTACTGGGCATGCATCTTCAGCCACTTCATCGCTCGCTTGCGATCTTCCTCGGGGAACGAGGCGGCGTAGATACCGTTGGAACAAACGACCGCCGACCATTCCCCGGTCGCCCCTTCGATGGCGTAGTTGGTAGCGGCAATCGCAACGATCAGCGAGTCGGCTGAACTGGTGTGCCAGCACCAATGGCTCAAGGCGTGAAGCTCCGGTGCAACCTGCTGTGCCTGCAGGTCTTCCAGGCTGACACCGTGCGCACGACTCCAGTGCACCCAGTAATCGGCGTGGTTCAATTCGACGCGGATATTACGCATCAGCCAGCGACGGGCCATATCTTCGCCGGGATGACGGGCAAAGCGTGTCTTGGTCAGGTTTTGTGCCATATACAACGCGAACTGTTCGACCACCGGCCAGCCACCGATCAGGTATTGGCGCATGGTCTTTGCACTGAGTTTGTTGTCTCGCATGCGTTGGTACAGTTCGTGTTCGACAACCCGGCGTTTGCTCTCGCTGCAATCCTGGATCAGGCGCTGGGCCCAGGCAGGGTAACTTGCAGCTTCCATGAGCGGTCCGGTTCGGTTGAATGTATCGATCACTGTCGAGCTCCTTTTGATTGTGATTGTAAGACCGGCAGGAGTTTCAACGGAACGTGCCAGGGGCCTTGAACAACAGAGGCTGAGGCCTGGCGGGACGACTTAACAGGCTATCAAAGGTAAACAAATGCGGGCGTTCAATCACATACCCTTGAGCGTAATCCACCCCGATCTCCAGCAATGCCTGCTCGATCTGGGGCGTTTCGACAAACTCGGCAATCGTGCGCTTACCCATGACATGACCGATGTGATTGATCACTTCGACCATGGCGCGGTTAATCGGGTCGTCCAGCATATCCTTTACGAAACTCCCATCGATCTTCAGGAAGTCTACAGGCAAATGTTTCAGATACGCGAATGAGGACATTCCGGCACAAAAATCATCCAGTGAAAAATAGCATCCTAAGCCTTTGAGTTCATTAATGAATCGAATGGCGCTGCCAAGATTTGAAATAGCACTGGTCTCAGTAATTTCAAAACAAATCATTTCAGGCGGAATCGAATACGTCACAAACTGTTCGCGCAGGAAGTCCAGAAACGCCTCATCCCCGATCGTCGTGCCTGACAGATTGATCGCACACATGGCCAGCGGCCCCTGGTGCTGTTCGGCCTGACACTGGGCAATGATCTTGAACACGTTCTGCACAACCCAGCGGTCCAGAGAGCTCATCAGGCCATAGCGTTCGGCGGCCGGGATGAAACTGTCGGGCAAGATCATGCGCCCCGCCTCATCATGCAACCGCAACAGGATTTCGATATGCCCACTGCCATGCTCGGTATGACCGAGGGATGCGATTTCCTGGGCGTACAAGCAGAAGCGGTCCTCCTCCAGCGCCATGTGCAAACGCTGCACCCAGGCCATTTCGCCGAAGCGCAGGGACAATTCCGAGTCATCCGGATGATAGACCTGGACCCGGTTCCGGCCCTTTTCCTTGGCCATGTAGCACGCCATGTCGGCAGCACGCAGCGAGGCTTCGAGCGTCGTCGGATTCTGCGCAACATGGACCAGTCCGATACTGACAGTGGTCACGAAAGGCCGGCCCTTCCAGACAAAATGCAGATTCTGCACAGTCTGACGCAGGCTCTCGGCAATTTTCTCCGCCGCTTCCGGTGCGCAGTTTTCCAGCAGGATACCGAACTCGTCGCCGCCAAGGCGTGCCAGGGTATCGCCTTCGCGCAACCCGGATTGCAACAAGGCACAGATATGCCGCAACAGTTCGTCGCCCGCCGCGTGACCACAGGTATCGTTGACCAGCTTGAACTGATCCAGATCGAGGAACATCAGGGCATGGCGACCCGAATGGCGGGTCAGGTTGTGCAGCGCCTGTTCCAGGCGATATTCGAATTCGCGGCGGTTGGCAAGCCCGGTCAAGGCGTCGTGGGTCGCCTGCCACGACAGATTGGCGATGTATTGCCGCTCCTGGGTCATGTCATGCAGCACCAGCACCGTTCCGCTGACTTTGCCGGCATTGCGGATCGGAGCACCCACCAGCGTGACCGACACCGTGCTGCCGTCCAGGCGTTGAATCAACCTGGAGTGCTCACTGCCGCCACTGAGTTGACCGCTCAGAATATGCTCGATCAGGGTGAAACCGTCGGTCTGTGCATTTTCATCCAGCAGGTTAAACAGCGCCGCCAGCGGCAACCCTGTCGCCTGCTCGGCCTTCCAGTGGGTCAATGCCTCGGCCGCCGGATTCATGTAGGCAATCGCACCGGAAACATCCGTGGTGATCACGCCGTCGCCAATCGATTGCAGAGTGATCTGCGCCCGCTCTTTCTCCAGTTGCAGCGCATCGGCGAAGGCATGGCGCTGCTTGAGCAGTTTATGGGTGCGCATCAAGGCCAATACAATCAAACCCAGGGCGGTGGCGAGGTTGGTCACCAGCAACAGTCGCAGGATCATACGCGAGCCTTCGCCCAAGGCATCGCTGAAGGCCTTCGCCGCCGGCGTCACACTTTCGTTGATGACGAATATCTGATCCTTCCAGCGCTTGATATCGGCATCGGTGGCCTGCCTGGTGGTGATGCGCTGATGCATCTCCTGCGCAATGGTATCGAGTTGCACCAGATACGCGTCGCCTACCATCCAAAGGTCGATGGCTTTCTCGTGGTAACTGAAGTGCCGGAAATTCAGGTACAACCAGATCACACTGGTGATGTCATCCGGATGGTTGCCGCCCTTGAGGATCGCCACACGTGCCGCCTCGATGTTCGGCGGCCGATGATCCAGCGCCACACGCAATTCATGCCCACCCTGAGGCACGGAAATGGCGTTCTGGTATTTATGAAAAATCGCTTCGTCGCCGCTGTCGGCGTAGAGATTGAGGTAATAGATGGCGTCTTTCTGGCCCTTGGACCACAGGCTCTCACCGGCGACATAACCGCGAACAGCCGACAGTACATAAAGGCTGACACCGCCCAAGAGGGCCTGAAACACCACAACGGCGATAAATGGCCAGACGATGCCCAACAGCCGTGGCGTTCCGAGAGTCCGCTTTTGATTCATGAGGTCCCTTACATTAGAGCTGCTCGATTGTCGTCCGGACGAAAATCGCTACAGCTAGACTAGGGTGCCTTCGTCGTCCCGACAAGCTGATCAAAGCTTCGAACATCAACACAGCCAATATATATGTACCGCAAAGACAGTCCTTGATGCATCGAGACTGACGTCCCTCCTATCAAGAGATGTCACTGTTTATGCATACCACAAATGCTTCGGCAACAACCCCATACCAACAATATCTGGGTCAACTCGCAGAATACGACGCGCTGCTAGGCCGTCTACGTGATGCCAAGGCGCGAGGCCTTGCTCTGGCCGGCATCTATTTATCTCCCCAGCCTCACTCCCCCCTTGCCCAGGAACATGACGTCGGGCAAACCCACTTGCACAGCTTGCTCAGACACCCGGACTATCTGGCACTTGTCGAAAAGTTGAAGATCATGAATTTTTTATCTGTGTCTACAGCAGGAGGACGCAGCGTTTACAAGACGGCTGACCAGAAGGGTGCCGAAGTCATTCTCTCCATGACTGAAAATCCTGGCTGGCGCGAACTGACCGAAAAAATCGAGCCGATAGCTCTCAGCATGGGCGGACAATTGCGCTCGGATAAGTTGCTCAGCCTTCCTCAGGTTCTGACGTATTACGCGTTACCGGCAGCGCAAACTCAAAACACCACTGAAATGGAGTCGCTAATTCACAAACTGGAGGAAAGACGCGCCAGTCACTCATTGCAACTCTTCAGTGGTGTTGATATCGACACCTTGAATCGTTCACCCACAGCTGAAGACCGACAACTACTCAAAACCATACAGAGAGCCACTCCGACATCCGCTATGACCATCGATAGCCTGCTCGCTCAACTGACGAACAGAGATATCGTTGCCATCGTCCAGCGCTTTCTTCCCGAAACCGAAAGCTCGCTATTCAGCTACCTGATTCAAAACGCAGTGCCCAATGCGACCGAAGCTCAAGTCCGTGTCACGCCCACGGTAGTGCTGGAAAGCATTTTGCGCTCCGCCGAGTCAGAGCGACTGGCAATGGCGCTGTTGGAAGGCTTGAACTGGTACGGTGGAAAACCCGGCGAAGAAACTTCATCAGGCGTACGAATCAAACTGCTCAGCAAAGCCATTCGCTTATGGACAAACAAGAGCGGTAATCCCGCTGATATCGCTGGATACCCATGGCATCAACGCTCGAATTGGGGAAAGAGTTATCCGAGTATTCGGGCTGAGTTTGAACAGCATCTATTCGATTCCCGGCGAGCGTCATCAATGACTGAGGCGATCTTGCTCGCGCGCTTGCTGCAACCAGAATTCCCACGAGCGTTTCAAGTCCCGGACATTCCACCTGATCTTCCCTATGGAAGTTCTGTGGTTTGGGTCAATTTTGTCCACGGTGTAACGCTGGCCGAAGCCATCGAGCCTGACTCGATCGAGCGGATGACCTTCCAGCAATTGGTCAACCTGCCAATCAAACGAACCGACGGAGCAACGCCAGAGCAATTGAATCTTATCGCCCTGGCGAGGCTGCTTCCGTCACTGGACTGGGCGGTTACCCAAGGGGTCATTTCGCAAAAAAGTCTTGAAAACCATTCACAGAGCGACATCGATCTGGCGCTATCTGCACTGGAAAACCAAAAAAACGAGTTGAATGAGGCCCTCATTCAACTCGATAAAAAACCACCCGAACGACTGGCGATCGCCAAAACAAAAATGCAGTCAATCTTTGGAGAGGATGCCTTCATCTCGGATGGTCGAAAACTGGCTAGAAAGGGCATTACCGGACCGGCCGGTTTTCGTGACACGCCGCCGCTTAAAGGCAAGGAGTACGACTATTACTCGTTTGTCGACGTCTATGCATCCGACAAGTTCGACGATCAGAAAAGTTGGCGGGCGACACAAAGCGACGGCACCACCATTAGCACGCAATGGATACGGATAGACGAAAGCCGAAGGATCGTCACCGGAGAAAGGCCATGGCGCAAACCAGGCTCCCGGTGGGTTATTTCACCGGAGACCAGGTTGCCCGATGTCAAAGCGCTGTTCGACAACGACTTCAAGCACTATCTGCAGCTGACCACAACTGCCTATGAAACACTGATCAGAAGTCAATTGGCCTCACTCCCGTTTGCCGACCGTCAGGCCATCGCCTTAGGCGAACTCAGGGTATACAGCTTGAGAAAGGAAACGCGTGGTATCGAGGCCCAGAATGAAACGCCGGAAATGATCTTGCCGCTACGAGCCCGCAACGGCTTGATATTGCAGGCGATCCATACGCGCGAAACCCAGGGTCACGAACACGGTATTGAAACCAGGTATTACGAATTGCTGCCCAGAGCAGGCGTCATACGTCGTATCGAAAACCTTGGCCCRGAACATTTGGGTGGTGCCATCCAGACGGAAAAGTGGCGTCAATTGAAATCGACCGTTTCAGTCAGCGTATTGCGCCATAAGACGTTGCCCTTTGATTGGGACGCTCATTCGACAGGCAGCGAACCGAAAGAAGACGCGAGTTGCCAGGCTATCATCGAACAGTTAGGGGGCACTTTCGCCACCGAGACAGAGACAGTGGAAAGTTCGGACATTATCCCGTTGACGCTGTCATCAAGTCGTTGCGTGGCGATCAGTCATTTCATTGCAACTCAGCTGCTGTTCACGGACCCGATAAAACTTCGCATTGCCGCCTACGGACAAACGCGTTTCGAACTCGAAGAGGCGCGGGGTGAAAAAGCCCTCGAAATCGGGAAAATGTTCATGCCTTTCTGGAACAGTATCGAAGACTTGGCCTCCGGCGACAAAACACGCCTGATCAACGGGACGTTCGGCCTGTTTGCCGACCTGCTTTCCTTTGCACAACCCATCGGCAAGTTTGCCTCGGGCTCGGCAATACTGATCAGTAATGCAGGCCGACTGACCTTTCGCGCCAGACTTCCCGCATTTGTGTCGCTGACGAAAAAACTGTTGATTTCGAGCCTGCAAACGCTGAATCCGGTTGATGGTATTGGATCGCTGCTCCGGGCATTGGGAGCCAGAGGGGTAAAACTTGCCAGATTCAGCGTTCTCAGAATCAAGGAACTGGCGGGCAAGGCCGGCAGTTATGATTTCGTGCACAAGCTGCCGCAGATCAGCGATGCGGGCCGCTGGAAACCGTTGGCAAAGGGTGACCAGTTAGCGACCGTCAAGGGTATTGACGACATCCACATACGCAAATCGGCCATTCCCGACAATGCCGACTACCACTTGATCGATCCATTATCGTCCAGACCCTACGGTCCCCGGCTAACCACCCGCTCAGGTGATATTTCGTTAGGGAGATCGCATTACAATTCCCTGGATAACACCAAAAATCACGTCATTGTCGAAGTTTCTGAAAACAGCCGCATTCGGGAAGTGCTTGAAGTCGATGGCCGAACTACGTTGTTTATCGATGATGTGCCGTATCGGCTGGATGGCGACACGCTGCGTCGCGCCGACCTGATCGATGATCAGGCGATGCTCAGATCCTTGCCTTGTCGGGTACGGCGTGCCCCAGGTGCCGATGTATGCGAAACGAGCTATGTCACTCGCGCCCCCGCCCCTACTCCTGATATCAACAGCTTCGATGAAACCAAAGGTTGGGCCCCCTGGTTCGGAGATAGTATCTATACGAATGGCGCGAAGGGAGCACCGATGAAAAGGGCATCGATTGCTACACACGAGACTCTCGGTGCAACCATCGAGTTTTGCCAAGGTATTTTTGGACGTGTGAAGGTCAGTGTTCCCGATCGGGGTGTAATGGATACCCTTAGAGCCGGCGCCATTATTGTCGAAGCGGCAGATGGCACGAAGCGGTATGTGTTTACACGCCTAAATGCCAGCGACTTTTTCGTTGCCGAACTCGCAAAAGGACGAAGCTTGGGTAATCCGCTGACATTCAAACAAGCATCAACGCTGTCCGAAGCGCTGAAGGAGCAATTGATGGTGGTCTACACCGGCTCGCTGAATGCCAACAACATGGCAAGAATCCATGGCATCGAGGCCGTCGAGCGCGCCATGAAAACCATGGATGAAATTGCCATTCCAATTAGCGTCCACGAGCCCAATACGCTCAAGCGACTCGAGCTGCTCAAGGTTGATACCAGTCCCGGGGAGGCAATTCTTTTCGATCATAAAACCAGAATGATCATCAGAAGTTCCGAGGATGGTGCCGCCACGTGGTCACCGTCCAAGAAAGCACCGGACAGCGTGCGTGAAACGACAGCGGAGGTTTTCAATAATCTGTTTCAGAAAAAAGTCATCGCCATCCAATCGAGTCGGGGCGAGCCCCTGGCTCTAAACATCGACAAGATGATGCAGCAACTGCAAGTCATCATCGGCCAAAAACTCCAGCGACCAGTGCATGCCCCAAGGAATATTGCGTTCGCCGAAATCAAGACCAAAGCTGGGGTGCGTGAAATCTATGTCAGCGTTTCCGGCAGCAAAGGTGACACCGGTTTCCTGCCAATGTTTCAAAATCCAGCTAACAGAAAGGAGGTAACCGTCGACGGTACCCGTTACTTCAATATAGATAAAGGAACCCGATTCCCGGAGACCGCCCTAAGCATAACCCCAGCGGGCAAGCTACAGGCGATCCCCCATACCATCGACAATATTGAAACATACACGCCTATGCTCACCTCTCGCCCAACCTCGCTGGACACTGAGAGCAAGCTCATTAGCGTCATACGCAAGAAATATCCGGATCCAAAAGACCTGGACTCCATCACGATCGCCACCACCTTAGCGCCCTGCGACTCCTGCGCGGTCGTCATGAAACAATTCGGCTATGACGGCAGCCCCAATGCACTGGACGTGATCTGGAAGTAAACGCTAGCGCAATCAATGCTGCTGCAAATGCCCATACAGCTTGGCGTATAACCCACCCTCGGCGATCAATTGCTGATGGTCGCCATCCTCGGCAATTTGCCCGCCGTCGAACACCAGCACACGATCGGCTTGTTTTACCGCCGAAAGACGGTGGGCAATGATCAGTGTGGTGCGGTTGCTCAGGAACCGCGCCAGTGCCTGGTGCAGGTTGTACTCGGTGGCGGCATCGAGCGCCGAGGTGGCTTCGTCGAGGATCACCACCTTGGGCTCGGCCAGCACCATCCGGGCGATGGCCAGGCGTTGGCGCTGCCCGCCGGACAAACGCACGCCGGAGCGCCCGACGATGCTGTCCAGGCCATTGGGCAAATCCCGGACCGTAGCGTGCAACTGGGCGATTTCCAGTGCCTGCCAGCAGGCCTCGTCACTGCGTTCGCGGCCCATGGTCAGGTTGGCGCGGATGGTGTCGTTGAACAGCGCCGGATGTTGCAGGACTACGGCGACATTTTCCCGCACGGTTTCCAGGCCGATCTCTTGCTGGGTTGAACCACCAAAGCGAATGGTGCCCGCCAGCGGCGTATACAAGCCCAGCAGTAGTTGCACCAGCGTGCTCTTGCCGCCGCCACTGGCACCGACGATTGCGACCTTTTCGCCGGGGGCGATGGACAGGTTCATCTGGTTCAAGACCAGTTCATCACCGTAACCGAAACTCAACCCCTGTACTTCCAGCCCGACCGTCTCGCGACCACTGAACGGGTCGACTCCACCCGAGTACTCGGGCTCATCGTCACGGGACAGCAGTTCGTTGATCCGCGACAGCGCACCATCGGCTGCGTAGTAGGCATATTGCAGGTTCAGCAGTTGTTCCACCGGACCGATCATGAACCACAGGTAGCTGAACACCGCGAGCATCTGGCCGATTGAAAGGTCGGAAAACAGTACAGTGAGCATCGCCGCGGCACGGAAAATATCGATGCCGAACTGGAACAGCAAGCCGCTGGCGCGGTTCGACGCATCGGTTTTCCATTGCGAGTTCACCGCATAGTCGCGCACGTCCCGGGCGCGCTGCCCCAAGCGACCGAGGAAAAACCCCTGGCGGTTACCGGCGCGTACTTCCTGGATCGCATCCAGGGTTTCGGTCAAGGCCTGGGTGAAGCGCGAGGTGCTGTCGTTCTCGAGCTTCTTCAGGTGTTTGACCCGTTTGCCCAACTGCACCGTGGCATAGATCACCAGCGGGTTGAACAGCAGGATCAGCAGCGCGAGTTTCCAGTGCATCCACATCAGGATGGAGGCAGTGCCCACCAGCGTCAGCATGGCCACGAGGAAACGGCTGAGGGTTTCGCCAACGAATTTGTCCAGGGTGTCCAGGTCGGTGACCAGATGCGTGGTCACCGTGCCGCTGCCCAGGCTTTCGTATTCGCCCAGCGAGATGCGCTTGAGTCGTTCGATCAGGCGTATGCGAATGCGATAGACGATGTCCTTGGCCAGTCCGGCGAACAATTTCGCCTGCACTACGTTGAACATCAACGCCGCGCAGCGCAGGGTCAGGGTCACCAGCAGCATCAGTCCGATGTAGCCCGCGGCTTTCTGCCAGCCTTCGGGCAGCGCGTGGTTCATGATCTTCAGCGCCGCATCACCGTGCCCCAGCAACACCTCGTCCACCAGCAATGGCAGGAGCAAGGGAATCGGCACGCTGCACAAGGTCGCCAGCACGGCCACGCCGTTGGCGATCCACAGGGATTTCTTGTGATGCAGGGCCAGTCGGCGGATTTCCGCCCAGCTCAGACGGTCGACACGTTTAGCGGGTGCAACATCATCGGGCAGGTCATGCACAGGCAGCACGCTCCAGCCAGCGGCCGAGCAGCGGGGACAACTCGCTCAACGGCTGATAGCCATTGGTCAACAACGCCAACTGCCCATTTCGCTCAGCCAGCAACGTAGGAAAACCGGCGATGCCCAGGTCCTGGACCCAAGTGAAATCGGCAGATGTCGCGGCGTGCGTATCGGCACGGTCGAACGCGGCGGCGAATTCGATGCGCGGCAGACCGGCCTGCTCTGCCAGCTCCACCAGGACACTGGCACGCGTGACATCGCGACCTTCAGCGTAAAAGGCGTGCTGAATCAGCCCGAGCAGTTTCCAGGCACAATCCGGCGCCAGCGTGCGCGCCGTCACCAGTGCCCGGCAGGCAGGTTCGGTATCGTAGACAAAGCCATCGGGTAACGCGCCTTCAAGCTTGAAGGGCTGGCCGGTGGCCTCGGTGACCGCCTGCCAGTGTTCGAGGATATAGCGCCGGGTACTCGGCTCCAGTGCGGCACCGTTACCGGTGCGCAAACCACCCACGATCAGATGCACCTCCACGCCTGCGGCTTGCGCCTGCTCGACCAGTGCGTTGGCCACCGGGGCAAACCCCCAGCACCAGGAACACATCGGGTCCATCACATAAAGCAGGCGCGCAGACATGGTTCAGGCCTCGGAAGATGCTTGCTTGTAGTTGTAGCCGATCGGGTGAGGCTGGTTTCGAGCCTTGGCCAGCTCGATCTGCTTCTGCCGGTCGATCGCACTGCGACGGGTCTTCTCACTCAGCTTATCCCAGCAATGCGGGCAACTGATGCCGGCCACGTAATGCTCGGACGCGCGGTCTTCCACGCTCACCGGCGTGCGGCAGGCATGACATTGATCGTAGTCGCCTTCGCTCAGGTCGTGACGAACGGTCACGCGGTTGTCGAACACGAAGCAGTCGCCCTGCCACTTGGTTTCTTCCTGCGGCACCTCTTCGAGGTACTTCAGGATGCCGCCCTTGAGGTGAAAGACCTCACCGTAGCCCTCGCTGAGCATGTAGCTCGAGGCCTTCTCGCAGCGGATGCCACCGGTGCAGAACATCGCGACCTTCTTGTGCACGGCCGGGTCGAAGTTGGCTTTGATGTAATCGGGAAATTCGCGAAAACTGGTGGTTTTCGGATCGATGGCGCCTTCGAAGGTACCGATCGAGACCTCGTAATCGTTACGGGTGTCGATCAGCAGTACTTCCGGGTCGCTGATCAGCGCGTTCCAGTCCTGCGGATCGACGTAGGTGCCGACCTTTTTGTTCGGGTCCACGCCTTCCACGCCGAGGGTGACGATTTCTTTCTTGAGCTTGACTTTGGTGCGGTAGAACGGCTGGTCGTCGCAGTACGACTCTTTATGGTCGATGTCGTCCATGCGCGGGTCGTTCTTGAGCCAGGCCATCAGCCCGTCGATGCCTTCGCGGCTGCCGGACACGGTGCCGTTGATACCCTCTTCGGCAATCAGCAGCGTGCCTTTGATGCCGTTGTCGACCATCGCTTGCAGCAGGGGCTCGCGCAGGGCGACGTAATCTTCCAGGGTGACGAACTTATACAGTGCCGCCACGACAATCTGTTGTGTCATGGGTAAATCTCCAGGTGGCTACCCTCGTAAGGGGTGAACCGGATGCGAAAAAAAACGCGCCGGGTTAGCGGCGCGTTGGGCATTCTAACAAAAAAGATCGCAGCCTGCGGCAGCTCCTACATGGGAATGCGTATTCCTGTAGGAGCTGCCGCAGGCTGCGATCTTTTGAGCTTAATGCTCGCTACCGCCAGCGCAGGTCGGCGAGGCCGGGGCCGCGTCGATCCGGGCCCATTCCTCCGGCGTGTAGGTATGCAGCGCCAACGCATGGAACTCGCCCATCAGCTCGCCGAGCGTGCCGTAGACCTTCTGGTGGCGCTTGACCCGGTTCAGGCCTTCGAACTGCGCGCTGACCACCACAGCCTTGAAATGGGTCTGCAACCCACGGCTGTGCATATGGCTCTCATCCAGCACGTGCAGATGCTCGGGCTGAAGCAGGGCCAGTGTCGATTCGATGCGTTGTTGCATGGTCATACCGAACTCCGCTTAAGGCTTTTTCTTGGCTGGCGCAGCCGCGTCTTTCGGCGTCAGCTCGGCGGTCATGTCAGCCAACAGCTTGTTGACCACCGGCACTGCGCTTTCCAGCTTGGCCTGGGTCATCTGGGCCGATTGCTGGGTCAGCTGAGGCATTTTTTCCAGGACTTTCTTGCCCAGTGGCGACTGGTAGAACGCAACCAGGTCCTTGAGCTCGGATTCGGTGAAGTTGGTGGTGTAGAGCTTGACCATGTCCGGTTTCAGCTTGTTCCAGCCAATGGCCTGGTCCAGAGCGGCGTTGGCCTTGGCCTGGTAGGTTTCCAGCACGGCTTTTTTCGACTCAGGAGCTTTGGTCTGTTCGAAACGCTGGGCAAACATCTGCTGTACTTGCATGTACACCGGGGTGCCCAGTTTGTCAGCGTGCGCCATGGTCAGGAAAGCCTCGGCACTGGCGTTATGGCTGGCGGTGTCGGCAAGAACCTGGCCGCTGGCGCAGACCAAAGCAACGGCGGTACAGATGGCACGAAGACGAGTCATCGAGTTTCCTTTTCTAGCTGGCGAGGTAAGACCCCAAGGGCGTCCATTCTGCGCCTAAAAAAGTGTGTCGCTCAACCCCAAGCCTTGTCGCACCTGATTTAGAGGGGTTGAATGGTCAAATTCAGACTGATGGAACCACGGCCGTCGATCACGGCCTAAACTGCGCAATCGGACCTACAGGAGTGAGCAAGATGAGCCGTATCGAAACCGACAGCCTCGGCGAGGTTGAAGTCCCGGATGAAGCCTACTGGGGCGCTCAGACACAACGCTCGCTGATCAACTTCGCCATTGGCAACGAACGCATGCCGCTGGCGGTGTTGCATGCCCTGGCGCTGATCAAGAAAGCCGCGGCACGGGTCAATGATCGCAACGGCGACGTGCCCGCCGACATCGCCCGCCTGATCGAGCAGGCAGCCGACGAAGTGCTCGGCGGCGACCACGACGACCAGTTTCCGCTGGTGGTCTGGCAAACCGGCAGCGGCACCCAGAGCAACATGAACGTCAACGAAGTGATCGCCGGTCGCGCCAACGAGCTGGCCGGCAACCCCCGTGGCGGCAAGTCCCCGGTACACCCCAATGATCACGTCAATCGCTCCCAGAGTTCCAACGACTGCTTCCCCACCGCCATGCACATCGCCGCCGTCCAGGCGGTGCAACAGCACTTGCTGCCGGCGATCAGCGAACTGTCCGGCGGGCTGGCCGAGCTGGCCGCGCGCCATATGAAACTGGTCAAGACCGGCCGCACCCACATGATGGATGCGACTCCGATCAGCTTCGGTCAGGAAATCTCGGCGTTCATCGCGCAACTCGATTACGCCGAACGGGCGATCCGCAGCGCACTGCCCGCGGTCTGCGAGCTGGCCCAGGGCGGAACGGCCGTCGGCACCGGGCTCAATTCACCCCACGGCTTCGGTGAGGCCATCGCTGCAGAATTGGCCGCCCTCTCCGGTTTGCCATTTATCACCGCACCGAACAAGTTCGCCGCACTGGCCGGCCATGAGCCGCTGACCACGCTGTCCGGCGCGCTGAAAACCCTCGCCGTGACCCTGATGAAGATCGCCAACGATCTGCGCCTGCTGGGTTCCGGTCCGCGCGCCGGCTTCGCCGAAGTCAAGCTGCCGGCCAATGAACCGGGCAGTTCGATCATGCCGGGCAAGGTCAACCCGACCCAGTGCGAAGCGTTGTCGATGCTGGCCTGCCAGGTGCTGGGCAACGATGTTGCCATCGGCTTTGCGGCCAGTCAGGGCCACTTGCAGCTGAACGTGTTCAAACCGGTGATCATCCACAACCTGCTGCAATCGATCCGTTTGCTGGGTGATGGCTGCAGCAACTTCCAGCAGCACTGCGTGGCCGGTCTGGAGCCGGATGCGGAAAAAATGGCTGAACACCTGGAACGAGGCCTGATGCTGGTGACGGCGCTCAACCCGCACATTGGCTATGACAAATCGGCGAAGATCGCCAAGAAGGCCTACAGCGAAGGCCTGACCTTGCGCGAGGCGGCGTTGCAACTGGGGTATCTGACCGATGAAGAGTTCGATGCGTGGGTAAGGCCGGAGAATATGCTGGAGGCTGGGGCCAAGGGCTGAGTTTTGCAGTGAAGCGAAAAGATCGCAGCCTGCGGCAGCTCCTACGGGAATACGCGTTTACATGTAGGAGCTGCCGCAGGCTGCGATCTTTTGATCTTCAGGCCACCCGCATCTTCCTTGCCTTGAGCCCGGCAATCAACGAAGGCCCCAACGCCACCAGCGCCGACCCCAGCACCACCAGCACCGCACCGCCATAACCCAGACCATTGATCGTCTCGGCATGCACATAGTCAGGCCATAGGCATGCAGCCATGGCAACCGCCACAAAGGTCACCAGCGGTGTGATGGCCAGCGTTGCGCTGACCCGAGAGGCTTCCCAATGGGCCAGGGCCTCGGCAAACGCGCCATAGGCAATCAGGGTGTTGAGGCAGCACGCCAGCAGCAACCAACCCTGCAACGGGTTCAATTGCAACGCTTCGAGCGGATGCACCCACGGCGTCAACAGCAGCGCGCAAAACAGGTAGATCACCATCATCACCTGCAGCGAATTCCACACCGTCAGCAATTGCTTCTGCCCCAGGGCATAGAAGGTCCAGACCGTGGACGCCAACAGCACCAGCAGCACGCCGGCGGTGTAGTCGGTCAGCGATGTGAGCAATTCACTCAAGCGCTGGTTGAAAAACAGCGCAAAACCGATCAGCAGCACCAACAGCCCGATCCCCTGCCCCAGGCTGAACCGCTCCTTGAACACAAACACGCTGGCGATCAGCAGCATGATCGGCCCCATCTGCACCACCAGTTGCGCCGTGCCGGGGCTGAGCAGGTTCAGGCCCATCAAATACAGCACATAGTTACCGACCAGGCCGAGCACCGCCATCAGTACCAGCCAGCCACCGCGAGGACCGAGCACTTTGCGGCTGGGCAGACGCCTGGTGGCCGCCAGGTAAATGAACAGACAACCGCCGGATACCAGCAGGCGAAACCAGGTCACCGTCACCGGGTCCATCACCAGCAGCACTTGCTTGAGCTTGATCGGCAGGATTCCCCACAACAACGCGGTCAACAAGGCCAGGAACAGACCGTAACCCCAGCGACCCGATGAAATGTGCATGTGAACCCCAACGCCAACTGACAGGAGCCGTCATTCTAGGCCCGCAGCGGTGGCGTACACAGGCACAGTTTGGGTCTGGCCGCGGATGAAACTGTGTGGGTCGTAATGTTCGGGGGATGTTCTTGACCGCGGCGCGCCCATCGCGAGCAAGCTCGCTCCCACAGGTTTTATGGCGTACACAAGATTAGTGATCGCCACTAAACACTGTGGGAGCGAGCTTGCTCGCGATGGCTATTTTACCGACAAAGAAAAAACCCGAGCCTTACCGCACCGCCTCAAACAGTCCCGTAGCCCCCATCCCGCCTCCCACGCACATGGTGACGACACCGTAACGCAGATTGCGTCGCTGCAATTCACGAACCAGATGCCCGACCTGACGCGAGCCGGTCATGCCGAACGGGTGGCCGATGGAGATCGAGCCGCCGTTGACGTTGTACCGGGCGTTGTCGACTTCCAGGCGGTTGCGGCTGTACAGGCACTGCGAGGCGAACGCTTCGTTGAGTTCCCACAGGTCGATGTCGTCAATCCGCAAGCCTTTGGCCTTGAGCAGTTTCGGTACCGAAAACACCGGGCCGATGCCCATCTCGTCCGGCGCGCAACCGGCCACGGTAAAACCGCGAAAGAACGCTTTCGGCTTGAGCCCCAGTTCCAGCGCTTTTTCCAGGCTCATCACCAGGGTCATGGACGCGCCATCAGACAGTTGCGAAGAGTTGCCGGCCGTGACCGAGCCATCTTCGGCGAACACCGGCTTCAACCCGGCCAGACTTTCCAGGGTGGTGTCCGGGCGGTTGCAGTCATCACGATCAACGACACCGTCGAGGATCTGCACCTGACCGGTGTTTTTGTCTTCGACGCGATACTTCACCGCCATCGGCACGATTTCATCGCAGAACAGCCCGGCGGCCTGAGCCTGAGCAGTACGCTGCTGGCTTTGCAACGCGTACAGGTCCTGCTCTTCACGGCTGACGCCGTACCGACGCGCGACTATTTCAGCAGTCTGCCCCATCGGGAAGTAGATGCCCGGCACCTGTTCCTTGAGCAGCGGGTTGATCAGGTTGTCGGTATTGACACTTTTCATGGTCATGCTGATGGACTCGACACCGCCGGCGACGATGATGTCGCTGCAACCCGAAGCGATCTGGTTGGCGGCAATGGCGATCGCCTGCAAGCCCGAGGAACAGAAGCGGTTGAGGGTCATGCCGGCCGTGCCGATGCCCAGGCGCGACAGCACCGCGACATTGCGACCGATATTGAAACCCTGGGCGCCTTCGTTGGAACCGGCGCCAACGATGCAGTCCTCGACGCTCGCCGGATCGATACCGGAGCGTAGCAACAGTGCATCGACACAGTGTGCCGCCATGTCGTCCGGGCGGGTCATGTTGAATTTGCCGCGAAAGGATTTGGCCAGGCCGGTCCGCACGCTGTCGACGATCACCACTTCACGCATGACATACCTCATTGTTGTTATCGGTTGAGAGTGGACCGAGCATAAGTCCAGCGCTTCACCGACCGCGACAATCATTCACCTCGCGTATGCGCAACCATCGCTTCAATCCTTGTCCTTACGCTTCTTGTTCTCATGCCGGTCGGATTTTTCGAAAGCCTCCTCCAGTGCGCGATTGATGGTGCGCAAGACTTTGACCCGTGCCCAACGCTTGTCGTTGGCTTCCACCAGGGTCCATGGCGCAATCTCGGTGCTGGTACGGTCGACCATGTCGCCAACCGCCGCGCGATAGTCATCCCACTTTTCACGGTTGCGCCAGTCATCGTCAGTGATCTTGAAGCGCTTGAAGGGAATCTTTTCGCGCTCCTCGAAGCGCTCCAGTTGCGTCTGTTTGTCGATGGACAGCCAGAACTTGACCACGATCACCCCGGCATCGGTCAGTTGTTCCTCGAAATCGTTGATCTCGCTGTAGGCACGCAGCCAGTCTGCCGGGCTGCAAAACCCTTCGATGCGCTCCACCAATACCCGGCCATACCAGGAGCGGTCGAACACGGTGAACTTGCCCCGGGCCGGCAGGTGCCGCCAGAAGCGCCACAGATACGGTTGCGCCCGTTCTTCTTCGGTGGGCGCGGCAATCGGCACGATGCTGTACTGGCGCGGATCAAGCGCTGCCGCTACCCGGCGGATCGCCCCGCCCTTGCCAGCCGCGTCGTTGCCTTCGAACACCGCCACCAGCGCGTGGCGGCGCATGCGTTTGTCGCGCATCAACCCGGAAAACCGCGCCTGCTCGGTAATCAGCTGTTCTTCGTAATCTTCCTTGTCCAGGTGCAGGGTCAGGTCCAGGCTGTCGATCAGGTTCACTTGATCGACACTGGGGAACACTGGCGCGGCGCTGACCTTTTCCGGATGGATCGTCGGTCGCTGCAATGCGCCCTGCAGGCCCGCCAGCAGAATCCGCCCCACGGCCAAGCTCCGATAATGGGCATCCACCCCGGCGATCACATGCCACGGTGCATAGTCGCGGCTGGTGCGGCGCAGCACCCGTTCGCCATACTTCACGAACCTGTCGTAGGTTTGCGACTGCTGCCAGTCCAGCGGGCTGATGCGCCAGCTGTGCAGCGGGTCGTCGGCCAGCGCCTTGAGGCGTGCCTTCATTTGCTTCTTGGAGAGGTGAAACCAGAACTTGAAGATCAGCGCACCTTCATCGCACAGCATCTTTTCCAGGCGCTCGGCGCCGTTGATCGCCTGGTCCAGTCGCGGATCCTTGAACACGCCATGGACCCGCCCCTGCAGCATCTGGCTGTACCAGTTGCCGAAGAAAATCCCCATGCGCCCCTTGGCCGGGAGCATCCGCCAGTACCGCCAGGCCGGCGGCCGCGCCAGTTCTTCATCGGTTTGCTGGTCGAAGGTGCGGACCTCGATCAAGCGCGGGTCCATCCACTCGTTGAGCACCTTGATCGTCTCACCCTTACCGGCACCTTCGATGCCATTGATCAAAATGATCACCGGAAAGCGGCGTTGCTGCTGCAATTCGAATTGCGCTTCGAGCAACGCTTCGCGCAGGGCCGGGACTTCGGCGTCATAGGTTTCTTTGTCAATGGCGTGATCGATTTCAGCAGATTCAAACATGAGCGGCTCCCTTCCAGATGTGAGCAAGACTAGCGGATTGAACTGAAGGCCAGCAGAGATTCTCCCGGTCTCGGCCAATACATGCCTTGCCACGGATCAAGCACCACGCCGTCGATCGGCTAGAATGGCGGCCTTGCCGTTGCCGAGCCTGCCATGAAACCTGAATTGCCCCACGCCCAGCTCGACTGGGACGACCAAGGTCGTCCGTATTCGCGAGTGTTCGATGATGTGTATTTCTCCGACCAGTCGGGGCTGGACGAAACCCGCTATGTCTTTATCGAGCAAAACCGCTTGGCGGAACGCTTTGCTGCCTTGCCGGAGGGCGGACGCCTGGTCATCGGTGAAACGGGCTTTGGCACGGGACTGAATTTTCTGTGTGCCTGGCAGGTGTTCGAACAACACGCGGCGGCCGGAGCGCGGCTGCATTTTGTCAGCGTCGAAAAGTACCCGTTGAGCCCGGCCGATTTGCAACGAGCCCTGGCGCTGTGGCCGGAACTCAAGGTGTTTGCCGATCAACTGCTTGAGCAATACGTGGCCATCCATCAGGGCTTTCAGCGCCTGACGCTGGACCACGGCCGCGTGACCCTGACGCTGCTGATCGGCGATGCACTGGAGCAACTGCCGCAACTCGATGCCCGAATCGACGCCTGGTTCCTCGACGGTTTCGCCCCGGCGAAGAACCCCGACATGTGGACCGCCGAACTGTTTGCCGAACTGGCGCGCCTGGCCGCCCCCGGTGCTTCCATCAGCACCTTCACCAGCACCGGCTGGGTGCGGCGCCTGCTCAACGCCGCCGGCTTCAAGATGAAACGCACCCCCGGCATCGGCCACAAATGGGAGATCCTGCGCGGCGAGTTCCTCGGCTGGCCCCAGGAAACGCCGGCCCCGGCCCTGGATAAACCCTGGTTTGCCCGCCCGACCCCGTTGACCGGCGTGCGCCAGGCACTGGTGATCGGTGCCGGCCTGGCCGGTTGTGCCAGCGCCGCCAGCCTCGCCGCGCGGGGCTGGCAAGTGACAGTGCTGGAGCGCCACGACGACATCGCCCAGGAAGCCTCGGGCAACCCGCAGGGTGTGCTCTACCTGAAGTTATCCGCCCACGGCACGGCGCTGTCACAAATGATCGTCAGCGGTTTCGGCTACACCCGACGCCTGCTCGAACACTTGCAACGGGGTCGCGACTGGGACGATTGCGGCGTGTTGCAACTGGCCTTCAATGCCAAGGAAGCCGAACGCCAGGCGCAATTGGCCGCGGCGTTTCCAGCGGACTTGCTGCACCTGCTGGATCAACCCGAGGCACAGGCCGTGGCCGGTATCGGGCTGGCACAGGGGGGCCTGTTCTATCCCGAAGGCGGCTGGGTCCACCCACCGGCGCTGTGCCAGTGGCAGGCTGCGCATCCACAGATTCAATTGCTCACCCATCACGATGCGCTGGAACTGCGCAAGGTTGAAGGCCGTTGGCAAGCCTGGGACGGCGAGCGATTGCTTGCCGACGCCCCCGTGGTGGTGCTCGCCGGCGCAGCCGAAATCCAGCGCTTCCCCGAGAGCGCCGAGTTGCCGCTCAAACGCATTCGCGGACAAATCACCCGCCTGGCGCAAACCCCGCAAAGCCAGGCCCTGAGCACCGTGGTGTGTGCAGAAGGCTATGTCGCCCCTGCCCGTTTGGGCGAACACACCCTGGGGGCCAGTTTCGATTTCAAGAGCGATGACCTCACGCCGACCACGGCCGAACACCTGGGCAACATGGCCATGCTCGAAGAGATTTCCCACGATCTGGTCGAGCGTCTACAGGCCGATAATCTTGCGCCTGAAAGCCTCCAGGGGCGTGCCGCTTTTCGCTGCACCAGCCCCGACTACTTGCCAATCGTCGGCCCGTTAGCCGACACCCAGGCGTTCACTCAGGCTTATGCAGCGCTGGGCAAGGATGCCCGGCAGGTGCCGGACGCCGAATGCCCATGGCTTGACGGTTTGTACATCAACAGCGGTCACGGCTCGCGCGGCCTGATCACCGCGCCGCTGTCCGGAGAACTGCTGGCAGCCTGGCTGGACAACGAACCCCTGCCGTTGCCCAGAAGCGTGGCCGAAGCCTGCCATCCCAATCGGTTTGCCCTGCGGCGCCTGATCCGGGGCAAGTAATCGATACAGCAGCCGAAGTCGCCCTCACGGGGCGATTCGGCCGTGGTCTGGCGCGCATATAACTCATCGATCTAAAACTCCCCTTACCGAGGAGGGTCACTTTCTGAGTACCCGCCGTTCTGGCGCGGTATCGATCGACCCTCCCCAACGGAAAAACCGGTAAGGAATTTATGTGCGGATTAGCTGGCGAGTTACGTTTTGATCATCAACCTGCAGACCTTGCAGCCATTGAACGAATCACCCATCACCTGGCCCCCCGCGGCCCCGACGCCTGGGGCTTTCATAGCCAGGGGCCGGTTGCCCTGGGCCATCGGCGCCTGAAAATCATGGACCTGTCGGACGGCTCGGCGCAGCCGATGATCGACCCGCAATTGGGCTTGTCCCTGGCCTTCAACGGGGCGATCTACAACTTTCCGGAATTGCGCGCCGAGCTTGAAAGCCTGGGATACACCTTCTATTCCGGTGGCGACACCGAAGTGTTGCTCAAGGGCTATCACGCCTGGGGCGAAGCGCTGCTGCCAAAACTCAACGGCATGTTTGCCTTCGCCGTTTGGGAGCGCGATGCCCAACGCCTGTTCATCGCCCGCGACCGACTCGGCGTGAAACCGCTGTACCTGTCGCGCACCGACCAGCGCCTGCGCTTCGCCTCGGCGCTGCCGGCATTGCTCAAGGGCGGCGACATCAACCCGATCCTCGATCCTGTAGCGCTCAATCACTATCTGAATTTCCACTCCGTGGTCCCGGCACCGCGCACCTTGCTGGCGGGCATTGAAAAACTGCCGCCGGCCACCTGGATGCGCATCGAAGCCGATGGCCGCACCGAACAGAAAACCTGGTGGACCCTGCCCTACGGCCCTCACGCCGATGAGACGGATCTGACCCTCGAAGACTGGCGCGACCGTGTGCTCGTCAGCACTCGCGAAGCTGTTGCCATCCGCCAACGTGCAGCGGTGGATGTCGGCGTGCTCTTGTCCGGCGGCGTCGATTCAAGCCTGCTGGTGGGCCTGTTGCGGGAAGTCGGCGTGGACAATCTGTCGACCTTTTCCATCGGGTTTCAGGATGCGGGCGGCGAGCGCGGTGACGAGTTCCAGTATTCCGACCTGATCGCCCGGCACTACGGCACGCAGCATCACCAATTGCGCATCGAAGAAAAAGAGATCATCGAACAACTGCCCGCCGCATTCCGCGCCATGAGCGAACCGATGGTCAGCCATGACTGCATTGCCTTCTACCTGTTGTCACGGGAGGTGGCCAAACACTGCAAAGTCGTCCAGAGCGGCCAGGGCGCCGATGAACTGTTCGCCGGTTACCACTGGTATCCGCAAGTGGACGGCGCGAGTGATCCGTATGCCGCGTACCGCGAAGCGTTTTTCGACCGCAGCTACGACGACTACGCCGCCACCGTGCAACCAAAATGGATGAGCGCGAATGACGCCGCCGGTGACTTCGTCAAAGCCCATTTCGCCCAGCCCGGTGCCGATGCGGCGGTGGACAAGGCCTTGCGTCTGGACAGCACGGTGATGCTGGTGGACGACCCGGTCAAACGCGTCGACAACATGACCATGGCCTGGGGTCTGGAGGCGCGCACGCCGTTTCTCGACTACCGCCTGGTGGAGCTGTCGGCACGGATTCCGGGGCGCTTCAAACTGCCGGACGGCGGCAAGCACGTCTTGAAAGAAGCCGCGCGGCAAGTGATTCCCAGTGAAGTGATCGACCGCAAGAAAGGTTACTTCCCGGTGCCGGGCCTCAAGCATTTGCAGGGCGATACGCTGGAGTGGGTGCGCGAGTTGCTGCTCGATCCCAGCCAGGATCGCGGCCTGTTCAACCCCGCGATGCTCGACCGTCTGCTGACCGATCCACAGGGCCAATTGACGCCGTTGCGCGGCTCGAAGCTGTGGCAACTGGCGGCCCTCAACCTGTGGCTCAGCGAACAAGGAATCTGACGAATGAAACCTCACGCCACGGCTTTCAGCCAACGCCTGTTGCGCGGCCAGTCGCCTTCCTACGAACGCTTGCAGGCACGCCTGGCCGAAGATGGCAGTGAACTCGGTGGGGCGCCGATTGCTGTGCATTGCGGCTGGGGCCGTTTGTTGATCGGCCACACCTTTGCCGATGCGGCGAGCCTCGCTGGGGAGTTGCTCAACGAGCAGCCCGGTGAACGGGACATTGCGCTGTACGTCGCCGCGCCCCAGCAAGTGCTGGGGCTGGAGCCGACGCAGCTGTTTCTCGACCCGTCCGATACCTTGCGCCTGTGGTTCAGTGATTACCGTCAAGCGACCCGGGTGTTTCGCGGTTTCCGCATTCGCCGCGCGCAAAGCGATGCCGACTGGCAGGCGATCAATCAGCTGTATCAGGCCCGCGGCATGCTGCCTATCGACGCCACCCGGCTCACTGCGCGCCACCTGGGTGGCCCGGTGTACTGGCTGGCCGAAGACGAGGACAGCGGCGCGGTGATCGGCAGCGTCATGGGCCTCAATCATGAAAAAGCCTTCAACGATCCGGAACACGGCAGCAGCCTGTGGTGCCTGGCGGTCGACCCGCACTGTGCGCGACCGGGTGTCGGTGAAGTGCTGGTGCGGCATCTGATCGAGCACTTCATGAGTCGCGGGCTCGCCTACCTCGACCTGTCCGTGCTGCACGATAACCGCCAGGCGAAGAGCCTTTACGCCAAGCTCGGTTTTCGCAACTTGTCGACCTTCGCCATCAAGCGCAAGAACGGCATCAATCAGCCGCTGTTTCTCGGGCCAGGCCCCGAAGCCGCTTTCAACCCGTACGCGCGGATCATTGTCGAAGAGGCTCACCGCCGTGGCATTGATGTGCAGGTCGATGACGCCGACGCCGGCATGTTCACCCTCAGCCATGGCGGGCGTCGGGTACGCTGCCGCGAATCCCTGAGCGACCTGACCAGCGCCATCAGCATGAGCCTGTGCCAGGACAAAAGTCTGACCCACAAAATGCTCAAGGCAGCCGGGTTGAACCTGCCGGCGCAGCAATTGGCGGGTAACGCCGATGACAATCTGGCATTCCTCGATGAACACCAGCGCGTGGTGGTCAAGCCACTGGATGGTGAACAGGGGCAAGGGGTGGCGGTGGATTTACGTACCCTTGAGGAGGTGCAGCAAGCCATAGAAGCCGCTCGCCACTTCGACAGCCGCGTGCTGCTGGAAGGTTTCCACGAAGGCCTCGACCTGCGCATTGTGGTGATCGGTTTTGAAGTGGTCGCCGCCGCCATTCGCCGGCCGGCCGAAGTAGTCGGCGACGGCCAGCACTCCATCGGCGCATTGATCGAAGCCCAGAGCCGTCGGCGACAGGCGGCCACGGGTGGCGAAAGCAAGATCCCGCAGGACGCGGAAACCCGGCGCACCTTGCAGGCCGCCGGATACGACTACAGCAGCATTCTGCCGGCCGGCGAGCATCTGTTCGTACGACGCACGGCGAATCTTCATACCGGCGGCGTGCTTGAAGACGTCACGGCGATCCTGCACCCGACGCTGCTGGACGCCGCCGTGCGGGCCGCGCGGGCGCTGGACATTCCCATGGTCGGCCTCGACTTGATGGTGTCCGCCGCTGACCAGCCGGACTACGTGTTTATCGAAGCCAACGAACGGGCCGGGCTGGCCAACCACGAACCGCAGCCCACGGCGGAGCGGTTTGTGGATTTGCTGTTTCCGCACAGCCAGCCGGCAGTCTCTTAGTGATGTGTTGCCTGGGCGGACCCCTTCGCTGGCAAGCTCGCTCCTACAGGGGAATGCGTTCCAATGTAGGAGCTGGCTTGCCAGCGAAGGGGCCAGCCCAGGCAACAAAAATCCCCTCATCGAAACCATCGATGGCCTCAATACATCAGGAGTTTCCATGACCTGCAAAATCCCCGAACCGGACCTCGGTTACCTGCAAAAAGTCCTGCTGGAAATGCTCGCCATTCCCAGCCCCACCGGGTTCACCGACACCATCGTGCGCTACGTCGCCGAGCGCCTTGAAGAACTCGGTATTCCCTTCGAGCTGACTCGTCGTGGCACCATCCGCGCCACGCTCAAGGGCAAGAAAAGCAGCCCCGACCGCGCCGTTTCCGCTCACCTGGACACCATCGGCGCGGCGGTGCGTGCGGTGAAGGACAACGGCCGCCTGACCCTCGCGCCGGTCGGCTGCTGGTCCAGCCGCTTTGCCGAAGGCAGTCGGGTCAGCCTGTTTACCGACAATGGCGTGATCCGCGGCAGCGTCTTGCCGCTGATGGCGTCCGGGCACGCGTTCAATACCGCCGTGGATGAGATGCCGATCAGTTGGGATCACATCGAATTGCGCCTGGACGCCTACTGCGCCACCCGTGCCGACTGCGAGTCGCTGGGCATCAGCGTCGGCGATTTCGTCGCCTTCGACCCGTTGCCGGAGTTCACCGAAAGCGGCCACATCAGCGCCCGCCACCTCGACGACAAGGCCGGGGTGGCCGCGCTGCTGGCGGCGCTCAAAGCCATCGTCGACAGTGGCGAAGAGTTGATGATCGACTGCCATCCACTGTTCACCATCACCGAGGAAACCGGCAGCGGCGCCGCGGCGGCGTTGCCCTGGGACGTCAGTGAGTTCGTCGGCATCGACATCGCACCGGTCGCGCCAGGCCAACACTCCAGCGAGCACGCGGTGTGCATCGCGATGCAGGATTCCGGCGGGCCGTATGACTATCACCTGTCGCGCCACCTCCTGCGCCTGGCCAGCGACAACGAGTTGCCGGCGCGCCGCGACCTGTTCCGCTACTACTTCAGCGACGCACATTCAGCGGTCACCGCCGGCCACGACATTCGCACCGCCCTGCTCGCCTTCGGCTGCGACGCCACCCACGGTTACGAACGCACCCACATCGACAGCCTCGCCGCCCTGAGCCGCCTGCTCGGTGCGTACATCCTCAGCCCGCCCGTGTTTGCCAGCGATGCGCAACCGGCCAAGGGTTCACTGGACCGCTTCAGCCATCAGCTCGAACATGACACACAGATGGAAAGCGATACGCGGGTGCCTTCGGTGGACAGCCTGGTGGGGCAGCGGTCGGAGAACTGATTCAGGATCTTCATCGCCAGGTATACCGCTATCGTCGGAACGCCGCCCGGAGCAGGCTCGCTCCCACACTCGACCGCATTCCCATGAAAGAACTCGGTCTACTGTGGGAGCGAGCTTGCTCGCGAAGGCGTCAGACCAGACAACACAAGATCCCGTGCTGGCCGTCCTCGCCCAATCGCCGTAGCATCGCGCCATTGATCCAACCGAGGTGCCTATGCTGATCCCCCACGACCAACTTCAAGTCGACACCCTCACCCGCCTGATCGAGGATTTCGTGACCCGCGACGGCACGGACAATGGTGACGACACGCCGCTGGAAACCCGCGTACTGCGCGTGCGCCAGGCCTTGACCAAGGGGCAGGCACTGATTGTCTTCGACCCGGAAAGCGAGCAATGCCAACTGATGCTCAAGCACGACGTGCCCAAGCACCTTTTTGACTGAAGCCTTCAGTGCCCCTTGGTCTTCGTCAGTTTGTTCTGGATGCGTTCGTAGATTTCGCAGCGGTGCACTTTGACGTCCTGGGGCGCTTCGACGCCAAAGCGAATGTTGTTTCCGTTGATCGCGAGTACGCGCACGGAAATGTTGTCACCGATGGAAATGGTTTCGCCCACAATGCGAGTGAGTACGAGCATGAGGAGTGTCCTTCAGGGGTTACTGGCCCTTGAAGATGCCCGGCCCGCGGTACGCCTACAATGCTCCGACAGCAAACCAGACCGGACTGACAGCCATGACGCACCACGCTTACGGAAAGGTCTGACAACCCGGCTGATTGTAGGGCCGATCTGTCAGGACGCGGAGAATCGCGGCCCGAACAGGATGATGCTCGCGCCGATCACACACAACGCTACGCCAAGCCAGTCCGAACCCAGCGGACGAATCCGCTCGACCACGGCCAACCAGCCGATTGAGGCAACGATGTAGATGCCACCGTAAGCGGCGTAGGCGCGGCCGGCATAGGTGGCTTCGATACGGGTCAGCAGCAGGGCGAACAGGGTCAGGCTGAGGAGCGCCGGCACCACCCACCACATGCTTTTACCCTGGCGCAGCCACATCCAGAAGGCGAAGCAACCGGCAATTTCGAACAGCGCAGCGAGGAAAAACCACAGGTAATTGAGCATGCAAGCGTCTCGCGAGGATGGCCGATGGCGGCCACCCTAACCACAGCGTTGCCTGCGAGCAAGATCAGCTTGCCGATTGCCTGGCCTTGGCGCGCATTTTGTCGGCCATGACGGTCATTTCGTTGTAGAGCAGTTGCGGGTTCTTCTGCTTGAGCGCCCAGGCCATGCGGCCCTGTTCGTGGGGCAGGATCATGAACTCGCCGGCGGCGACCTGCCGGTAGATGTAGTCGGCGATGTCAGCGGCGCTGATCGGCGAGCTTTCCAGCAACTTGCCGACCTGGGCTTTCATGGCCGGGGTCGGACCGCGGAAGGAGTCCAGCAGGTTGGTCTGGAAGAACGATGGACACACCACATGCACGCCGACTTCCTGATGCGCCAGTTCGATCAGCAGGCTTTCGGACAACGCCACCACGCCCGCCTTGGCCACGTTGTAGTTGCTCATCGCCGGGCCTTGCATCAACGCGGCCATGGACGCGATGTTGATGATCTTGCCTTTGCTTTTTTCCAGCAGCGGCAGGAAAGCCTTGCAGCCCTTGACTACGCCCATCAGGTTGATCGCGATCTGCCAGTCCCAGTCCTCCAGGGACAACTCACTGAAGAACCCGCCAGACGCCACACCCGCGTTATTGACGATGACATCGATGCCGCCGAATTTGACTTCGCAGGCCTGGGCGAACGCCGTCAACTGGCTGTAATCGCGTACGTCACAACGCTGGATAAAACCATCGCCGCCCGCTTCGCGGACCAGCTTGAGGGTTTCCTGCAAACCGGGCTCGCTGACGTCCGACAAGGCCAGTTGCCAGCCTTCACGCGCCCAGCGCAGCGCGATTTCGCGACCCAGACCAGAGCCTGCACCAGTGATCATCATGCGATTTTGCATAGCAAACAGCCTTGTTGTTCTCGGAAGATGCACCGAGTGTAGCGAAGGAAATTGCCCGACCCACGCTCCATCAGATTGCTGAATGGCCCGAGCAAACCGCGGGAGCGCCTGAAGTAACTGATGCAACAAAAAAAGATAAAGACCCGTTCGAAATACTTGAAAAAAACCTGGAATTTTCCTGCAAGCGCAAGAGTCGGAATATTTAAGCAGCGCGAATTTACTTCATTCCCGCTGACCTTGATTGGCATGGTCAATTCACTGCATTTTCGACAAGGAAATAGACATGGGCACAATACTAATCATCATTCTGATCCTGTTACTGGTCGGTGGTTTGCCGGTCTTCCCACACTCCAGAAGTTGGGGTTATGGCCCATCCGGAATCATCGGCGTCGTGTTGGTGGTACTGTTGATCCTGCTCTTGCTCGGCCGAATATAAAAATCCGCCAGGCAAAAAAAAGAGGCTCTTGAAGAGCCTCTTTTCCATTGCGTCACAACTTACTACGGCGTGCCGTGAACTACACCGGCGGTGTTGTCCAGCAGACTCTTGGTCGCGGTTTGCAGGAACGCTTCGAGCTTGAGCTTCAACTCAGCGGTACCCGGTGCATCCGCAATGATCTCGGCATGCGGCGTAGCGCCCATTTCGTACTGGTACAACTTTGGCGCCATGTCCTTTTCCTTCGGCAGTACAAGGATCCGGTCGTCGCTGAGGATGGCCGTGGTCTGCTCGTTACCCGAAGGTTTGATCACACCAAAACCCTTGTCGCCTTCAGGCAGGTTGAGCAGGTCGCGGCCCCAGCACTGCTGGCGAGTTTCGCCGCCCAGGCGGCCCATGATGGTCGGCACGATGTCGATCTGGGTGCCCACGGTGTGGTCACGCTGACCGAACTTCTCCTGGATGCCCGGCGCGATCATCAACATCGGCACGTTGAAGCGGCCCAGGTCCATTTCAGTGATCTGCTGTTCGTTGCCGAAACCGTGGTCACCGACGATGACAAACAGGGTTTCCTTGAAGTACGGCTCCTTGCGGGCCTTTTCAAAGAATTGGCCCAGTGCCCAGTCCGCGTAACGCATGGCGGTCAAGTGCTCGTTCAGGCTGCCACGATTGGTCACGGGCTCGACCGGCAATGGCGTCGGCAAGGCGTATGGCGTGTGGTTGGACAGGGTTTGCAGCAAGGCATAGAACGGTTTGCCGTTTTCCCGCGCCTTGAGCTCTTGCAGGCTGCGATCGAACATATCCTGGTCGGACACGCCCCATGTCGGGTCGGAGAACACCGGATTAACAAAATCGTTGCGGCCGATGAAGTTGGTCATGCCCTGGTTGCTGAAGAAGCCCGACTGGTTGTCCCAGGCGAAATCACCGTTGTAGACATACACGTCGTCATAGTGACGGGCACTGAGCAACTGCGGCAGGCCAGACAGCTTGTGGCTGCCTTCCGGGGTCTGCATCAGGTATTCGAAACCCGGCAGGTTCGGGAAACAGCCCATGGTGGCGAACATGCCCTGGTGGGTATGGGTACCGTTGGAGAAGAAGCGGTCGAACAGCAGGCCTTCCTTCGACAGCTTGTCGAGGTACGGCGTGATGTTGCCCGGCCCGCCCAAAGCACCCACCGAGTGACCGGCCATGCTTTCCATCAGGATCACGACGACGTTCTTGATCGGCAGGGTCTTGTCGGCCGGCGGCGTGTAGTCACGACGTACGGCGGCCATGTCGGCTTCGACCAGTTTCTCGTCGGGCAACACCAGCATGTCACGCACGATTTGCTGGGCTTGCTCTTGAGGCAGGGTGGCCTTCCAGATGTTGTCGCGTTCTTCGGACATCCGGCTCTTCGCTGCGGCAACCAATTGCAGGGTGCCGTTGAGACCCAATTGGTTGGCGAAGTTCGAGTTGGTGGTATAGACGTCACCCCAACGTAGTGGCGGGCCTTGGCGCAGTGTGCCGCGCGCGGCGACCACACAAACCAGCAGGCACACCACGAATACCGCGATGCGCGCATACCACGGGGCAACCTGGCGCGTGCCGATGCTGCCACCACTGAATGGGCCACGGGGACGGGTTGCACGGTCGGCGCCCTTGAATGCCAGGCTCAGGATCCAGGTGCCCACGGCCCATGCCAGCAGGTAACGAACCACCGGGAAACCGTACCAGAGCATGCTCATCACGGTTTTCGGATCTTCCTTGACGTACTGGAAGACCAGGCCGTTGAGGCGCTGGTGGAACTCACGGTAGAAGTCCATCTCCATCAGGCCCAGGAACAGCGCAATGCTGGAGACGATCGTCAACCAGAGACGGAACAGCCCGCGTGCGGCCATGGCCCGGGCGCTGAACAGTGCCAGCAGCAAGGGAACGCTGAGATAGACCACCAGACGCAGGTCGAAACGCAGACCGTTGGCGAATGCCTCGAGAAAGGTCGAGGCCGGTGTGTCGAGGATCATCGAGCGGTTGTAAACCAGCAGCGCGACGCGCAGCAGGCTGAACATGACCATCATGACCAGGGCACACAACAGCGTGTAGGCCAGATGCGATTTGACGGTCGGTTGCAGCAGGCGACTACTAGAGGCTCGCTGCTGATTCAGGGCGTCCGGGATTGCCATGTCGTTTTAGGACCCATTGGAAGTTAAAGTTTCAAAAATACAGCTGCGCCTTGCCCTCTTTTTGGCCCGTACAAGGCCTGGGGGTTTGCGCGGTGCGCAAATGTTGCACGATCAACGGCTGCATTGCCATTGATTACTACCCTCATCCCGACTGTTTCATCCTGCATTCAGCAGTACGCAGCGCGTTACGGGAGAGCCGGCGAATTGTCTTGGAGAGTGGGTGAAAATTTCGTGCAACGCATATCCGGAAACAATTTAAAGCCTGCGCACCGGTCAAAAACGCAAACGCCCCGATCGAGTCGGGGCGTTACGAAGTCACCTTAAAAGAGCGATAAAGTTACTTCTCGGCGCGTTCCTTGAGGGCTTTCAAGGTATTGAACGGGGCATCCACCACAAACTTGTTGGCCACCATCGACGGCACGCTGCCGCCCGGCTCGGTGTGCACCTGATAGGTCACTTCGACCTGGTCGCCCTTGGGCACGAACTTCCAGAAACCGTCGACCTTGGCGACCCGGACGAAGCCTTTTTCTTCAGGAATGTATTTTGGTACGCCTTCGAGCTTGCGGGTCAGGCTGCCATCGGCGCCTTCGATGGTGGTGACGTGCAGCACCGAATCACGCGGAGTAACCGGCCACGGGGTGTTGAACTGAGTGTAGGTCCAGCTCTGGTCACCTTCGTGCTTGAGCAGCTTCTGGGTTTTGCATTCGTGAATCCAGGCGCAGGCTCCGGACACGTCTTCCTGCAACGCGCGCAGCTTGGCTATGGTGGTTTTCATCAGCGTGACGCCCTGGTAGGCCTTGTAGTCGGAGCCGGCCACTTCACTCAGGGAGATCTTGATGCCGTCTTCGTCTTTTTTGACTTTCCAGTCTTCGGCCTGGGCCGTCGAAGTGGCCAGCACAACCGTCAAACCACACAGCACAGCAATACGATGCAGCGAACCCATAGTCTTATTCCTTATTGTTTAAGTTACGTTCGTTGGGCTTGCACCTCCRATCACCATCAGGTTTTTCGGAGGTGATCGGAGGTGCAAGCCCACACATCACGCCGCCGTCATTTGCTCCCACCAGCCAATCAACCGGATCGCTTCTTCGCTGCTGCTTCCGCACACCTCGGGGTCGGCCTCGAAGGCAGAACACACCGCCGGCCGTTCCGGCTGGCCGAAAATATTGCACAGGTTATCGGAGGAAAGTTGCAGGCAACGCTCCCCTGCGGCTTTGCCGTTGGGCATACCGGGAATCGGTGAACTGATGGAAGGGGCAATGCAACAAGCGCCACAGCCCTCACGGCATTTCATGACGACAAGCTCCTCGCGACGAGCAATGTGTAAAAGGACGGGGCACAGAGTACCCGCTTAAACAGTTGTTTTAAATTACCTGCGAGCGGGTTTTTCAATGCAAACGAACATGACCGACCAGTCGCCGACAAAGCGTCTGGTCTGCGGTTCGCGGATCCTGGTGAGGTTACTGCTTGAACTCGAAATCCAGTGCCGCACCTTCGACCTCGCGGCGTTCTTCCTTTCGCAGTTGCAGCTGCATTTCATTGGTGAGCAGGCGGCCGTTGAGCTGGAACGGGCTGCTGCCGCTTTTGTCACCGAACATCTGGGGTAACAATGGTTCGCGCCTGGACAACGGCACCGTTCCGATCGGCTTCAGCTCCTGAACCATATCCTTGGGCAGGCTCAGGTCCAACTTGGCGGATGGAAGCTCGGTCTTGACAACTTCGCTGGCCGGTTTCGATTTGGAGGCAATGGGCTGGCGCTTTTTCACGGGCGTCGCCGGTTTCTCGGCCGGCGAGGCTTTTTTCACAGGTTCGGGTTTTATCGGTGCGACGTGGAAACTGCCGGTGGCCTCCTGATCCTGCTCGGTAGCCGCTACGACGAATGCCGGCTGAATACTCGCAATCAGGCAGAGCAAAAGCCAGGCGGCAGGAAAAGTCGGTTTCATGTATCCCACGGTGGGTGCAAACGGCAGAGGTGCATATGCTCCCCTGTTGCAGCCCACAAGACAAGCACCGTAGCAGCCTGTTACAAACCGCCCGCCATCTCCTGGCAGAGCTGGGTGGCCAGCATGCCCAGGGTCATCAACGCGCGCTCGGCTTCACGATTCCACGGGATGCCGCAATTGAGGCGAATGCAGTGATTGAACTGCTCGGTGTTACTGAAGATCAGCCCCGGCGCAATACTGATGCCCTGCTGCAATGCCCGCACGTGCAACTCCTGAGTGTTGACCCGTCCCGGCAGACTGACCCACAGAATGAAACCTCCGGTAGGCCGGGTCATCTGCGTGCCTTCCGGGAAATACTGCTGCACGGCCAGCTGGAAGGCGCTGAGGTTTTTCCGGTATTCCTGACGGATGAAGCGCAAATGCCGGTCGTACCCACCATTTTCCAGGTAAGCGGCAATGCCCATCTGGGTCACGCTGCACGCAGAATGCGTGCTGAAGGTCTGCAAGCGCTGGATTTCCTGCTGATACTTGCCGGCAATCATCCAGCCGATCCGCACGCCAGGCGACAGGGTTTTAGAGAAGCTCGAGCAATAGATCACCCGATCCAGCCGATCGTAGGCCTTGAGGGACTTGGTGCGCCCCTGTTCGAACATCAGCTCACCGTAGATATCGTCTTCGACAATCTGGATATCGAAGTCCGACGCCAGGCGCAGCAATTGTTTCTGCCGCTCCTCCGGCATGGTGCCGCCCAATGGATTGCTCAGACGGGTGGTCAACACCAACGCCTTGATCGACCATTGGTTGGCCGCCAGTTGCAGGGCTTCCAGGCTCATGCCCGTGGCCGGATCGCTGGGGATCTCGATGACCTTGAGGCCCAACAGGTCGGCCAGTTGCAGCAACCCGTAATAAGTCGGCGATTCGGCCGCGATCAGATCGCCCGGACGGGTCAGCACACGCAAGGACATCTGCAGCGCATCGACGCAACCGTGGGTGATCACCACTTCCGACGGATCGACCACCACGCCGGCATCGCGCATGCGGATCGCCACCTGTCGGCGCAACGGTTCGAAACCGGGGCTGAACATGTAGCTGAAGGCCCGCGGACTATGGAAACGGGTGACTTTGGCCAATTGCTGATGCAGTGCCCGCACCGGCAAATAATCGACACTCGGCACTGCAGCGCCCAGCGGGAAGACACCTTCACGACGGGATTCGACCAGGACTTGTTGAATGATGCTACTGCGGGTGACCAGGCCGGGGCGCTCGACCCGGGCGATGTCCGGCGTCGGTGCGGTGAGGGCCGGCGTCTGGTGCACGTAGTAACCCGACTGCGGCCGGGCGCGGATCAACCCCTGATCCTCGAGATTGGCATACGCCTGCAACACCGTCGCATGGCTGACATTGAGCTGCGAGCTCATCTTGCGCACCGAAGGTACGCGCTCCCCCGGCTGATAGACCCCACGGCGGATGTCTTCGGCCAGTTGTTGAGCAATACGTTGATAGAGCAAAAGATTGGTCATGACGCAGCACTCGATTTCACGGGCATTTTATTCTTGTGTGAAACAATACCGGAACAGTTTAGAAGTGTACGGGGACAGTTGCCACAATAGTCGACCATACAGTGCAGTGTCAGCAAAATCTGTACTGTTTTGCGCGGTAATCGGCAGGTATAAAAAAACCCGGCGCTGCATGGCAGGCCGGGCTGTAGGACTGTAGGACTGTAGGACTGTAGGACTGTAGGAGCTGTCGAGTGAAACGAGGCTGCGATCTTTTCGAGTTCACTTGAGTATCAAGAGCAAGATCAACAGATCGCAGCCTCGTTTCACTCCGCAGCTCCTCCAGGGTGCATAGCGCCACCCTGGAGCAGCCTTAGCGGGCAGCGCCGAGCTGGCCCTTTTCGTCGGAAAACACAATTTCCACCCGACGGTTCTGCGCACGGCCCCGTTCCGACGCATTCGCGTCCACGGGATACTCGTCGCCATAACCCTCGACCTGAATACGCTTGTCGTCGATGCCCAGGTCCATCAACACATCAGCCACCGATTGTGCGCGGTCGCGGGACAGCTTGAGGTTTTCCTGCTTGCCCCCGGTACTGTCCGTATAACCTTCGATCCGTACCACACGCTTGGGATTGAGTTGCAGGAACTGCACGATCTTCAACACCACACGGTTGGCCGAAGGTTTCAATTCCGCTTCGCCGGTGTCGAACAGCATGTCGCCCAATGTCATCACCAGGCCACGGTCGGTCTGGGTGGTCGTCAATGCCAGGATCTGCTCTTCGAGCCATTTGCCTTGCTGCTGCACGCTGAACAGTTTGGATTCACGCAGTGCCAGTTGCAGGCGCTGCCGCTCCAGTTCAAGCTTCGCCGCTTGCTCTTCGTTGAGCGCCTGATCGGTGTGTTCCCGGGCAATGGCGCTATAGCGCTGGCTCAGGTAGGCGTAATGCACCACGTCCGAACCGCTACCCCAATAGCTGGACAGGCGATCGGCACGGGCCAGGGACTCCCCGGCGCGAATCACGTCCTTGGGGGCGATTCGCAGCACATTGGAGTCTTCCTTGACCTTCTGAAAATCGGCTCCAGCCTGCTGCAATGCGGTCTCGCTGTGCTGGCTGGCGCAACCAGACAGGCTCGCGCAGCCTGCCAGGATCAAACCGCCGAGGGCTTTGCTCTTGAGGCTCATTCGGCATCTCCCAGTTGCTTTTGCAGGCGGGCGATGCGGGTGTTCAGCACGTTCAACTGCTCCTCGCTCTTGGCCTTCAACACCTTGGCTTCAGCCAGGCGCGCATCGAGTTCGGCCTGTTCGGCCCGCATCCGCGCATTCTTGAAGGATTGATCGGTCATGTTGCCCTTGGCACGATTGTACTTGTCCTCGGCCAGTTTCATTTCCGGCACATCGTCGGCGGTGGCGCCCACGGCCTTGGCCTGTTCGAGTGCCTGTTCGGTCAGGCGCATCTGTTCATTCGGCGCAGGATCGGTTGCACAACCCGCCAGGACCACAAAGGCCACGGCAGCGAAAAGAGGTCGAATACTCACTAGATATCCCTACTGTTTTGGGGCACTGACGGGTTGTTGCGAGGGTTGCTGCGGTTGTGAGCGTTGTGCCTTCCAACGCTCGATATTGCGCATCAGCACGGCTTCCGTCAGTCCGGACGCGGGCAATTCTGTCATCTTTTTGGCCAACTGTCCGCGCAACCACGGATCGTTGCAGGCCGAGTCATGGGAAATCGCCAGGTACAGGCCAGGCTTGTCGACCGGTTGCGAGCGAGTGACCAAATCACCGGCCATGCCCAGTGTCTGTGCGGTCGCCATGCCCGAGTAACGTCCTGCCAGCACAAACTCGACCTCGCCCAACAGCAGTTTCTGAAAGGCCTGGGTCAGGTTGGACGTGTGCGTGAGGGTTAACTGCTGTCCGGCAAAGGTGCTGAATTGCGGAGTCAATCGAGCCTTTTCCGACACGGCACCGGAATGGCCGTGCAGATCTTGTGCTTCGTTATAGATCAGCGTCGAGTCCTTGCGCGTCCAGACCAGATAGTCGTTTTCCAGCACGGGTGGATGGATGTAATCCAGGGAATCCAGCTCACTGACGGTCAACGTCGCGTCCGCCAGCATGTCCATGCGCCCGCTGCGCACTTCGTCCAGGGCCTGGGCGCGTTTGCCGGCATACAGCAGTTCGACCTTGAGCCCCAACTCCCCCGCCACTTGCTGCAGCAAATCGGCGCTGGCACCGATCAGGTGCCTGGGATTCTGCGGGTCTTGCCACAGGTACGGCGGTGCGTCCGGGCTGCCGGTGACCACCAGGCGTTCGCATTTGCCTGCGGCATTGGACAGTGCTGGAAATGTCGTCAAACCCAGTAGTAATGACCAGCCACATACACGACGCAAATCCATGGCAACACACTCCCGTTGAGATCGTATATATCCCTGTAGGAGCGAGCCTGCTCGCGATGGTTTCAAATGCACCGCTTGTATCCAGGATCCCCGCGTCATCGTTGACGTCCATCGCGAGCAGGCTCGCTCCTACAGGGGGACAAAGCAAAAAAAAAAACCCGGCCAAAAGGCCGGGCTCTTTATAAGTGAAGCAGCCGGATTAGACCAGCTTCTCGAACTCAGGGATGGCTTCGAACAGGTCCGCCACCAGGCCGTAATCGGCCACCTGGAAGATCGGCGCTTCTTCGTCCTTGTTGATCGCAACGATCACTTTGGAGTCTTTCATGCCGGCCAGGTGCTGGATCGCGCCGGAGATACCGACGGCGATGTACAGCTGTGGTGCAACGATCTTGCCGGTCTGACCGACCTGCATGTCGTTCGGTACAAAACCTGCGTCGACCGCGGCGCGCGAGGCACCCACGGCAGCGCCCAGCTTGTCGGCCAGGGCGTACAGGTGTTTGAAGTTGTCGCCGTTCTGCATGCCGCGACCGCCGGAAACGACGATCTTGGCAGCGGTCAGTTCCGGACGATCGGACTTGGCCAGCTCTTCGCCAACGAAGCTGGAGATGCCAGCGTCGTGGGCAGCGGCAACGGCTTCAACAGCAGCAGAACCGCCTTCAGCGGCAACCGGGTCGAAACCGGTGGCACGCACGGTGATCACTTTCACTGCAGCGTTCGATTGAACGGTAGCGATGGCGTTACCGGCGTAGATCGGGCGCTTGAAGGTGTCAGCGCTTTCTACCGAGATGATCTCGGAGATCTGGTCAACGTCCAGTGCAGCGGCAACGCGTGGCAGGATGTTTTTGCCGTTGGAAGTAGCGGCAGCCAGGATGTGGCTGTAGCCCTTGCCCAACTCTGCAACCAGCGGAGCGACGTTTTCCGGCAGCTGGTGAGCGTAGGCAGCGTTATCAGCTACCAGCACTTTAGCCACGCCAGCGACTTTCGCAGCGGCTTCAGCCACGGCGCCAGCACCCTGGCCAGCGACCAGAACGTGGATGTCACCACCGATTTTGGCGGCAGCAGCAACGGTGTTCAGCGTGGCCGGAGCCAGCACTTTGTTGTCGTGTTCAGCAATAACCAAGATAGTCATTTAGATTACCTTCGCTTCGTTTTTCAGTTTCTCGACCAGTTCAGCCACCGACTTGACCTTGATACCCGCGCTGCGTGCAGCAGGCGCTTCGACTTTCAGGGTCTTGTTGGTGGAGGCGGTGGAAACGCCCAAAGCGTCCGGAGTCAGCACTTCGAGAGGCTTCTTCTTGGCTTTCATGATGTTTGGCAGAGACGCATAACGCGGCTCGTTCAAACGCAGGTCGGTGGTGACGATGGCCGGCAACTTCAGGGAAACCGTCTGCGCGCCGCCGTCGACTTCACGGGTGACAGCAACGCTGTCGCCGCTGATTTCGACTTTGGACGCGAACGTGCCCTGACCGTAGCCGCTCAATGCAGCGAGCATCTGGCCAGTCTGGTTGTTGTCGCTGTCGATGGCTTGTTTGCCAAGGATCACCAGCTGAGGCTGTTCCTTGTCGACAACGGCCTTCAGCAGCTTGGCAACGGCCAGGGAAGTCAGGTCTTCGGCGGACTCGACGAGGATGGCACGGTCGGCACCCAGAGCCAGCGCGGTGCGCAGTTGCTCTTGAGCGGTGGACGGGCCTACGGAGACGACGACGATTTCAGTCGCAACACCTTTCTCTTTCAGGCGTACGGCTTCTTCCACGGCGATCTCGCAGAACGGGTTCATCGACATCTTGACGTTGGCAAGATCGACGCCGGAATTGTCCGCCTTGACGCGAACCTTGACGTTGTAATCCACAACGCGTTTGACAGCTACAAGAACCTTCATGGATTCCTCGTTACTCTCCGGTGAAAAGAAAGTCGCCTAGGCGAACCTGGCGGTTGATGCTCATCGGGCGCAAGGGCACCTCCAAAAACGTCGGCAAAGGTGTCAAGTGACCATCACTCATGATGTGGATGACCGTTCGTCAGTGGTGACTGACGAGTCATTCAACATCGCGGCGTGTAAACTACGCATCAAACCCGCGCGGCTCATCACTCTCTACTCCCATCGCCCTGTCTTTAGAGGTGCTCTTGAAACCAACAGTCAGCCTACGGCGAGCGCAAAACCGCCCGTATCTTGACCGGAACGCCTATTCCGGTCAATACGCCAAAATGGCCGCTCATAAGGCGCGTGACTTTGATTTCTCTGGCTTCGAGCCAATTCAAACAAACGTTTGTATTGGACGCTGAGAGTGGTGTAGATATAATGCGCCACCCAAAGAGAAAGGTGGTCAATCGATTGTCCGCTCTCGGCGTTGCGCCGGGATTCATGGATGCGACACCGAACCTCCAAATTAGAAAAAAAACTGTTGAGCCTTGAGTAGGAGATAACCTGTGGAACGCGAATACATGGAATTCGACGTTGTCATCGTCGGTGCCGGCCCCGCTGGTCTTTCCGCCGCCTGCCGCTTGAAGCAGAAGGCCGCCGAAGCCGGTAAGGAAATCAGCGTCTGCGTGGTCGAAAAAGGCTCCGAAGTCGGTGCTCACATTTTGTCCGGTGCCGTGTTCGAACCACGGGCCCTGAACGAACTGTTCCCGGACTGGAAAGAACTCGGCGCGCCGCTGAACACCCCCGTCACCCGCGACGAAATCTTCGTTCTGAAGAACGCTGAAAGCGCGCAGAAAGTTCCTGACTTCTTTGTGCCCAAGACCATGCACAACGAAGGCAACTACATCATCTCCCTGGGCAACCTGTGCCGCTGGCTGGCCCAGCAGGCCGAGAACCTGGGCGTGGAAATCTACCCGGGTTTCGCCGCTCAGGAAGCGCTGATCGACGAGAACGGCGTGGTTCGCGGGATTATCACCGGTGACCTGGGCGTCGACCGCGAAGGTAATCCGAAGGAAGGCCTGTACACCCCCGGCATGGAACTGCGTGGCAAGTACACGCTGTTCGCCGAAGGTTGCCGCGGCCACATCGGCAAGCAGCTGATCAAGCGTTTCAACCTGGACACTGACGCTGATGCCCAGCACTACGGCATCGGCCTGAAAGAAATCTGGGAAGTCGACCCGGCCAAGCACCAGCCTGGCCTGGTAGTCCACACCGCCGGTTGGCCGATGGACATCATGGGCACCGAGAACACCGGTGGCTCGTTCCTCTATCACTTGGAAAACAACCAGGTGGTCGTCGGTCTGATCGTCGACCTGTCCTACAGCAACACCTACCTGTCGCCGTTCGACGAGTTCCAGCGCCTCAAGCATCACCCGGTGCTCAAGCAGTACCTGGAAGGCGGCAAGCGCATCAGCTACGGCGCGCGTGCCATCTGCAAAGGCGGCCTGAACTCGCTGCCGAAAATGGTGTTCAAGGGCGGCGCGCTGATCGGTTGCGACCTCGGTACCCTGAACTTCGCCAAGATCAAAGGCAGCCACACCGCGATGAAATCCGGCATGCTCGCCGCTGAATCCGTGGCTGACGCGCTGTTCGCCGAGAAGGACGGCAGCGAAGAACTGACCACCTACGTCGACAGCTTCAAGAACAGCTGGCTCTACGAAGAACTGTTCGCCAGCCGCAACTTCGGCCCGGCGATCCACAAGTTCGGCGCCATCGTCGGTGGCGGTTTCAACTGGCTGGACCAGAACATCTTCGGCGGCAAACTGCCGTTCACCCTGCACGACACCAAACCGGATTACGCTTGCCTGAAACTGGCGGCCGACTGCAAGAAGATCGACTACCCGAAACCGGACGGCAAGATCAGCTTCGACAAACTCAGCTCGGTGTTCATCTCCGGTACCAACCACGAAGAAGAGCAGCCGTGCCACCTGAAGCTGGCCGACGCGAGCATCCCGATCGGCAAGAACCTGCCGCTGTACGATGAGCCGGCACAGCGTTACTGCCCGGCCGGAGTGTATGAAGTGATCACCAAGGAAGACGGCGAGAAGCGCTTCCAGATCAACGCCCAGAACTGTGTTCACTGCAAGACTTGCGACATCAAGGACCCTGCACAGAACATCACCTGGGTCGCGCCGGAAGGCGCCGGCGGCCCGACTTACCCGAACATGTAAGCCGAACCGCTGAACATCAAGGCTCCCTACATGGGGGCCTTTTTGTTGCGTGCGATTGTAGGAGCGAGCTTGCTCGCGATGGAGTGTCATTCAGCATTAATGTTGACTGACACTCCATCGCGAGCAAGCTCGCTCCTACAGTAGGGGTGCTAAACCTCAGGCTGCGCGCTCATCACCCGGATTACGCTCGAAGTACCGCTTGTACTCGCGACTGAACTGCGACGTGCTCTGATACCCCACCCGATGCGCCACCTGCGCCACGCCCAGCCCCTCGCCCAGCAACAACTGCTGCGCCCTGAGCAGACGCAATCGCTTCAGATACTGCACCGGCGACAACAAGGTGCTGCGTTTGAAATGCTCGTGAAAGGTCGACGCACTCATGTTCGCGCAACTGGCCAGGGTCTCGACGTTCAACGGTTCGGTGTAATGCGCATGCAGATGACTGAGGGATGCCGCGATCCGGGCGAACTGCCCCTGCTGCTCAACCAGCGCCCGCAATACATCGGCTTGCGGACCGCGCAATGCGACGAACAGTAACTCGCGCAAACGCGCTTGCCCCATGATCTGGCATTCCAGCGGATCGTGCAGGCAACGCAGCAGCCGCTCGACACAACCGCGCATGGCATCATCGAGCACTGCCGAGGTCATGGACTCAGGCGTTTGCGCCGGAATATGCCGCCCCGGCGCCAGGCCTATTGCCAATACCAGCTCGCCCAGCATCACCCGGTCGATCGCGACAGAAACGCCCAGCATTGGCCCGCTCGGCGCGGCAAAGGTTTCACACTCGAACGGCACCGGCAGTGCCTGAATCAGGTAGTGCCCTGCGCCATATTCCAGAGTGCGCGGCCCCAGGTACGCCAGTTTACTGCCCTGGGCGATGATCACCAGGCTCGGCTCGTAGATCTGCGGTCCACGGGCCACATCGCAACTGGCCCGCAGAACCTGCACGCCCGGCAATGCAGTCGGGACGAAACCGTTGCGAGTGGACAGCGGCTCGATCAGCGAAACCAGGCTGGCATTGGCATCAAGATGACGGGTCAACTGCATGAAAAAAACTTCGAAAAAAAGGGATGAAAGCATCATCGCAGGTCTGATCGCCAATGGAATCGCTCAAGGAGCGATGCCGGAGGAATAGGCATGACACCCGGAGGAATCGCCATGGCTGCTACCGGGTTCGGCGCCCAGAATGCGCCACCTCACCCGTCAGCGATTTTGCGAGGTTCACCATGTACACCGCCATCGGATACGCCGCCCAGTCGGCCACCACTCCCCTCGCCCCTGTGAAATTCGAACGCCGCAGCCCACGGGCCGACGACGTTGCCATCGAGATTCTCTACTGCGGCGTCTGCCATTCCGACATCCATCAGGCCCGCAACGAGTGGGGCATTGCCGTTTACCCGCTGATGCCCGGCCACGAAATCGTCGGCAAAGTGACCGCCGTTGGCGCGAACGTGACCCGACACAAGGTCGGCGATCTGGTCGGCGTCGGCTGCATGGTCGATTCATGCCGCCATTGCGAGGCGTGCCAGGCCAACCTGGAGCAATACTGCCTCGAAGGCCCGACCATGACCTACGCCACCCCGGACCGGGTCGATGGCAGCAACACCATGGGCGGTTACTCCGACAGCATCGTGGTCAGCGAGCACTTTGTGGTGCGTATCCCGGAAAAACTGGCCCTGGCCAGCGCCGCGCCAATCCTGTGTGCCGGCATCACCACCTACTCGCCGCTCAAGCACTACGGCGTGAAGGCCGGCGACAAGGTCGGGATTCTCGGCATGGGTGGCCTGGGCCACATGGGCATCAAGTTCGCCAAGGCCATGGGCGCCGAAGTGACGCTGTTCACCCGTTCGGCAAGCAAGGCCGAAGAGGCTCGCCGTCAGGGTGCGGACCATGTGATCGTGTCCACCGATGACGCCCAGATGCAGGCCGCCGCCGGTCACTTCGACTTCCTGCTAGACACCATTCCGGTGCAGCACGACCTCAACCCCTACCTCGATACGCTACGTTTCGACGGCGTGCATATTCTGGTGGGTCTGATCGAACCGGTGGAGCCGCCGGTGCATGCGGCCAAACTGGTATTGGGACGTCGCGTGCTGGCGGGTTCGCTGATCGGCGGCATCGCCGAAACCCAGGAAGTGCTGGATTTCTGCGCCGAGCACAACATCACCTGTGACATCGAAATGCTCGACATCCGCCAGATCAACGAGGCTTACGCCCGCATGATCGCCGGTGACGTCAAGTACCGCTTCGTCATCGATATGGCGACCCTCAAGGTTTAAACCTTGAGGCCAAGCTCCGCCGACAGCCGGGCTGTGACCCCTTTGATCAGGGGAATCAGCTCGGCCATTTTCTCCAGCGGCATGTACGGCACGGTACTGGCGATGCTGATGCCGGCGACGATGCGTTTGCTGGCATCGCGAATCGGCGCCGCCACGCAGCGGATCGACGGTTCGTTGTCCTCCAGGTCGAAGGCGTAACCGCCGGCCACGTACTCGACCATGCGCTGCTCGAACTGCTCCCAGGATTGCTCCGGGTGCTGCGGCCAGAACTGGTTTTTCCCACCCACCGGCAGGCTGACTTCGTACAGGCGCTGCCACTCTTGCGGCGAATCATCGAGCATCAGCGCCTTGCCGATGCCAGTGCGTGCCAACGGCATGCGATGGCCGACCCGCGAACGCATTTCCGGGCCATTGCGCCCCGGATTCTTGTGCAGGTACAGCACTTCGTCGCCTTCACGGATCGCCAGGTGAATGGTGTCGCCGGTCAATGCCGACAACTCATCCAGATACGGCCCGGCCAGGGTCACCAATGGCAACTCTTCTCGGGCCTGAAAGCCCAACTCGATCAGTTTCGGCCCCAGCAGATAACCGACTTGCGGCACCACCCGCAGATAACGCTCGTCCACCAGGCAACTGGCCAGGCGATGGGTGGTGCTGCGCGTGGTGCCGATCAGCCGGGCGATTTCCTTGAGATCGCGGGCGCCGCTGGCCACGGCATGAACCACACCCAACCCGCGAAGCAGGGTCTGGGTGCCGGTCGGCGCGGCGTCCTTGGCGATTTTTGGGGCGTCTTCCTGCATATCCAGCCTTTACCGTTGAGCGAGTGAACGGGCGGCATTATGGTCGCCCGCGTGCCACGACTACAACTTGATACGCTCGACCTTGCCCACCAGCAAGATGTAGGACAGTGCACCGATCAATGCCAGCACCGAGATGTAGGTGATTGCCGGAGCAAAAGAATCACCCGTCGCGAGGAAGCCGATCACGATAGGCGTGGCAATCGCCGACAGGTTGCCGATGAAGTTGAACACCCCGCCGGTCAGCCCGAGCAAGCGTGCCGGAGCCAAGGTCGACACCAACGACCAGGTGATCGAAGCCAGGCCATTACCGAAGAATGCCAGCGCGAGGAAGGCGATCACCAACGGCGTCGACTCGACAAAGTTGGCGCCGATGATCGAAGTGGAAATCAGCAGGCCGCTGATGATCGGCAATTTGCGGGCGAAACCAACCGTGTAACCGCGACGGATCAAAAAGTCCGAGAAGAAACCGGAACACAGCACACCGATAAACGCGGCGAGAAACGGCAGCGATGCCAACAGGCCGGACTTGATGAAGTCCATGCCGCGATATTTCACCAGGTAGGTCGGGAACCAGGTGAGGAAAAACCACAGGGTCGAGTTGAGGCAGAACTGCCCGAGGTAGATGCCCCAGAGCTTGCGCTTGGTCAGGACGATGCCCAGGTCGGTCCAGCTGAATTTGGCTTTGACCTTGGCTTGTTCGGCCTGGATATCCACCAGCCCACCGCCCTCGCGGATCAGATCAATCTCTGCGTCATTGGCGCCTTTGAAATCCCGCGGCTCGCGATACACCGCGTACCAGATCACCGCCCACACAATGCCCACTGCGCCGGTGGCGACAAACACCATGTGCCAGCCGAATTCGTGCTGCAGCCAGGCCAGCACCGGTGTCAGGAAGGCCAGGCCGACGAATTGCCCGGAAGTGTAGAAACCGATGGCCGTCGCGCGCTCGCGCTCGGGGAACCAGGTGGTGACCACGCGGCTGTTGATCGGATAGGCCGGCGCTTCCAGGGCACCGACGGCCATGCGCAACACGAACAGCGCGATGAAGCTGGCGGCGAAGCCGAGCATCACCGTGGCCACCGACCACAGCAGCAAGGCGACGCTGTACAGAATCCGTGGCGGCACGCGATCCACCAGCCAGCCACCGGGAATCTGCATGGCGGCGTAGGTCCAGCCGAACGCGGAGAAGATCAGGCCGACGTGGATCGGGTCGATGCCCAGGTCACTGGTCAATGCCGGGGCGGCAATCGACAGGTTGCTACGGTCCAGGTAGTTGATCACCACGGTGATGAACAACAGCACCATGATGAAAAAACGCTTGCGGCTGGGCGTCACCAACGACGCCTGCCCGGTGAGGGTTTGCGGTTGCATGGGGGGTGCCTCTTCTTATGGTTATTGAGGTCGATTTTGAAGACGTACGCTAACCCCCTGTGGGAGCGAGCTTGCTCGCGATGACGGCGGCACATCCGACATTGATGTGACTGACAGGACGCTATCGTCGGAACGCCGCCCGGAGCAAGCTCGCTCCCACAGGGATAGGTGGTGGATCAGAGATCTCTCACCACTCGGCAAAACTGCCATCGGCGTGGCGCCAGATCGGGTTGCGCCAGCGGTGGCCGATGGCGGCGCGTTCGATCACGTATTCCTCGTTGATCTCGATTCCCAGGCCCGGGCCGTTCGGGATCTTCACGAAGCCCTGGTCGTAGTCGAACACCCGTGGGTCTTTGACGTAGTCGAGCAGGTCGTTGCTCTCGTTGTAATGGATGCCCAGGCTCTGTTCCTGGATGAACGCGTTGTAGCAGGCCGCGTCCAGTTGCAGGCACGCCGCCAGCGCAATCGGGCCCAGCGGGCAATGCAGCGCCAGCGCCACGTCGTAGGCTTCGGCCATGTTGGCGATCTTGCGGGTTTCGGTGATGCCACCGGCGTGGGACGCATCCGGCTGGATGATGTCGACGTAGCCTTCGCTGAGCACACGCTTGAAATCCCAGCGCGAGAACAGCCGTTCACCCAAAGCGATCGGCGTGCTGGTCAGCGGCGCCAGCTCTTTCAGCGCTTCGTAGTTTTCGCTGAGCACCGGCTCTTCGATGAACATCAGCTTGTACGGGTCAAGCTCCTTCATCAGCACCTTGGCCATGGGCTTGTGCACCCGGCCATGGAAGTCCACGCCGATGCCGACGTTCGGGCCGACGGCATCGCGCACGGCAGCGACGTTGGCCAGGGCCTGGTCGACCTTGTCGAACGTATCGAGGAATTGCAGTTCTTCGGTGCCGTTCATTTTCACCGCGGTAAAACCACGCTCGACCGCTTCTTTCGCCGCACGCGCGGTATCCGCCGGACGGTCGCCGCCGATCCACGAATACACACGAATCTTGTCCCGCACCTGACCACCCAGCAGGTCGCTGACCGACACGCCCAGCGCCTTGCCCTTGATGTCCCACAAGGCCTGGTCGATACCGGCCAGGGCACTCATGTGGATTGCGCCGCCGCGGTAGAAACCGCCGCGATAGAGCACGGTCCAGATGTCTTCGATGTTGCGCGGGTCTTTGCCGATCAGGTAGTCGGACAATTCTTCAACGGCAGCGGCGACGGTGTGGGCGCGGCCTTCGACCACGGGCTCACCCCAACCGGTGACGCCCTCGTCGGTTTCGACCTTGAGGAAGCACCAGCGCGGCGGAACGATGAAGGTGGTCAGTTTGGTGATTTTCATCTTTTGGCTCTCTTATTAGATGCAGCGCGCTCGGCGCTCAAAGAAGTCTTAGCGAAGGGCTTTCCAGGCAGCGACGTACGCCTTGGCATTGGCCGCCACTTGTTCCGCCGTCATGCCCGGTTTGAACAGACCGGAGCCGAGGCCGAAACCTTTGACGCCAGCGTCGATAAACACCTGCATGTTGTCCGGCGTGATGCCGCCGACCGGCGCCAGAATCGTTCCCGCCGGCAGCACTGCCAGCCAGGCTTTGACGACCGCCGGCCCCATCTGCTCGGCCGGGAACATCTTCAGCACATCCGCTCCTTCAGCCAGTGCCGCGAAGGCTTCGGTCGGCGTGGCGACACCCGGCGACAGGTAAAGCCCCGCCGCTTTCGCCGCGCGCAAGACCTTCGGATCGCTGTGGGGCATGACGATCACCTGGCCGCCCGCGGCTTTCACTTGCTCGACCTGCTCCGGCGTCAACACCGTGCCGGCACCGATCAGGCAATCGGCGGGCAAGGTACTGCGCAGGATGCGGATACTTTCGTACGGCTCAGGGGAATTGAGCGGCACTTCGATGACGCGAAATCCGGCGGCGTACAGGACTTCGCCGATGGCGGCCGCTTCCTGCGGGCGCAGGCCGCGCAGGATCGCAATCAGGCCGTTTTGCGCCAGGGCTTGTTTGAGCATGTCAGACCTCCAGTCAGGTTTAACGGGATGCGGTGCGCGTGACCAGGCCGGCAGCCAGCGCCAGTTGCCACAATCCGCATTCGGTGGCCTGTTCGGCCAGGGTCACCCGGGCAAAACCGCAGGCGTCGAGCGCACGGCTGTAGCGGGCACAGAGTTGGGTGTTGCCGATGAGGATGATCCAAGGCAGGTGCACGCTGTTGCGCCGGCGCCGCTGGACGTTGGCCAGGGCTGCCAACTCGTGGCCGATCAACAGGCCGGACAGGTAGTCCGCCTGGGCGGTGGCGCTCAATTCGCCGGTCAGCCCGAGACTGCGGGCGCTGAACATCGTCGACAGCGGACCGGTTTCACCGTCCGCCGACAACGCGACCTGCACGCCGCGATCAAACGCATCGCCATCGAAGGACCCGCCACGCTGCTGGGTGCGTCCGAGAATGCTGTGCTCGCTGAGCACGGCGAAGACTTCGCCGGTCATGAACGTATCGAAATGCACGATGCAGCCGTCGGCCACTTCCACCCATTTCGAATGGCTGCCCGGCAGGCCGATCAGCAGATCAGCACCCACCTCGCTCGTCAGGTTTTGCAGCACGCCGAGCACCTGGGTTTCTTCGCCGCGCATCACGTTCGGCAGAGGCGAACGCTCGATGACGCCTGGCACGATGTGCACATCGATGCCGCGCAGGCTGCGCACGGTTTGCAGGGAAGTACCGAGCGTGGCGACGTTCGCCGGCGTGTCGCGGTAGGCCGCTTCGCACCAGCCCTGGGCGCTGCCGACCATGCCGCAGGCAATCACCGGCAAATCCGGCTGGGCATCGAGCCAGTCACCGCAAGCCTCATCGAATGCCAGTTCAAAACCATCGGCGCATTCCCGGCCGCCAATGATTCGCGGCGCTTTCGGCAGCTGCATGATCCCCGACGACAGCGAACGCTGTTCGAGGACCAAGCCACCTTCAGCCAGTTTGTAAGCACGTAATGAGGTTGTCCCCCAGTCGAGCGCGATCAATTGCGCCTGCATCGCTTCACCTGTTTTGGTTTTTGGCAGTGAGTGAGCGGGACTATAAACCCTGGTGTTGCAAAATCTCAATATATAAATATCAATCCCATATTGTGAGACAATACAAAAAAAGATCGCAGCCTTCGGCAGCCCCTACAGGGAAACGCGAATTCCTGCGTAGGAGCTGCCGAAGGCTGCGATCTTTTAAGAAGTTTCAGTTACCCGATGCGAAATCCCGCAACACCGCTCCATCCATCCGATACCGAACCCACTCCTCCTGCGGCTGCGCGCCCAGGGATTTGTAGAATTCGATGGCCGGGGTATTCCACTCCAGCACGCTCCACTCGAAACGACCGCAGTCGTTGGCGCAGGCGATTTTCGCCAGATGCCGCAGCAGGGTCTTGCCCGCACCACCGCCGCGCTGTTGCGGGGTGATGTAGAGGTCTTCAAGGTACAGGCAATTGCTGCCCAGCCAGGTGGAATAGCTGAAGAAGAACACCGCGAAACCTATGGGTGCACCGTCGCGCAGGCAGATCAGGCCATGGGCGGTGGCGCCTTCGCTGAACAGGCTGCGCTCGATATCGGCAACGCTGGCGATGACTTCATGGCGGGCACGTTCGTAGTCGGCCAGTTCAGTGATGAACGCGAGGATTTGCGGTGCGTCACTGGGGGTCGCCGGGCGGATTTCGATCGTCATGGACGTGCCTTGTCAAAAGTGGAAAACGCCATACTAAGTCGGCGCGGTACTTGTGGCGAGGGAGCAAGCTCCCTCGCCACAAAAGCTGAATCACCACAACAGTGCAGATGCTTTACTCCGGCCAACACTAACCTTGGAATCGATAACCTCGGACCTAACATCCGCGCCGTGCGTGGTTAGATAGATGCGCTGCTCATTTAGCCGGTCAAGGAACCGCGTCATGTCTACCGCAACCCCCCCTGTCTCAAGCAAGTTGTTCGGTCTGTTTTGCCTCGCCAGTTACCTGTTGTCGTTGTCCTACGGTTCGACGTTTTTGCTGTCGTTGCTGATCGGCTCTCGCGGCGGTAACGAACACGACGCCGGCAGTGTGATTTCGGCGGCGATGCTCAGCACCTTTGCGGCGGTGATTGTTTCCGGTCATTTGTCCGACTTGCTCGGTGCCGCCCGATCGGTGGCGCTGTTCGGTGTATTGCTGGTAGCGGCCAGCCTGGGCTTCGCCCTGACCCCGGGCTTCGGTCATCTGCTGTTGTTTTTCGGGCTGCTGCTGGGCCTGGGCTGGGGCGTGTTCTACACCCTCGGGCCGATCATCGTGGCGAGTCTGGTGACACCCGCGCAGCGCGCCAGATACTTCGCCCTGCTGTCGGGCAGCATGATGACCGGGATCGGTAGCGGCCCGTTGCTCGGTCGCGCGGCGAGTGCACTCGGTTATCCGGTGACGGCGGCGTTTTACCTGGCGGCGCTGGCCAGCCTGATCGGCGTATTGCTGTTCTGGCGCCTGGATCGACAACTGAAACCGGCGCCCGCGCAATCTGGCAGCGTGTCGCGGATTTCCTGGCGCGCAGCGGCTCAGGTGCTGTCGTCCAGGGCCGTATTCCCGATCATCATGGTCGGTCTCGGCGGCTGCGTGTTCGGTGGTCTGTCGAGCTTTCAAACCAGTTATGCCGCGGCGCGCTCGCTCGACTATTCGTTGTTCTTCCTCGGCTTCATGAGCGCGGCGATCAGCGGCCGCATGCTGGTTGCCGGTTTCGTGGTCAAGCGCGATCCATTCCGTGCATCGTGCGTGCTTTCGGGGTTGATGCTGGCATCGATCGTGATGTTCGGTTTTGTCGTCGACAGCAGCTTCAGCTACGTGCTCGCGGCGGCGATGCTCGGGATCGGTTACGGCCTGACCTACTCGGTGATCAACGGTCTGGCCGCCAATGAAGCGCCGAACGGCACCACTGCGCAATCCTTGCTGCTGTTCAGCCTGTCGTACTTCATCGGCGTGTTCGGCTTTCCCTTGCTGGCAGGGAAAATCATCGTCGAGCAAGGCATGGCCACACTATTGCTCACGGTGCTGGCGGTGGCTGCGCTCAACTGGATGATCACCGTGGGCCGCTTGATCTGGCGTAGAGCCACAGCGGTCAGGGCATTGGAGCAGGCCTGAGCCGTTCGTCGCTAACAATGCACCCATCCGGATCGAAGGCGGACTAATCAGGTAAGGACTCTACCCGTTGGAGACAACACCATGATCCTGTCCAGGTTGACTGCCCTCGCCCTCGCCGCCCTGCTGTCTTCTGCCGCGTTCGCCGGGACCATCGGCTCGAGCACCGGCCCGACCAACCCGGTTGAAAAGCCCAGGGCACCGGCGATCCAGAGTGCTCCAGGCATGAACACCGATGGCACGACGATCGACCACAACCTCCCGCCTGCCACCGGCACCGACCCGCGAACCCAGGGCAATGACATGGATCGTCAGGGCGGGACTAATCTGCCGGACAAAAAAAAGCCCGGCAGTGGTGGCCTCGGTTCAAGCACCACCGAGGACGAGGAAAGCAATATGAGCCAGTAATGAAGCCAGGAGAAATCCCATGCCTCGTGGAAGTAAAACCAAATACACGGCCGAGCAAAAACGCAAGGCGCAACACATCGAAGACAGTTACGAAAGCAAAGGCCTTTCAAAGAACGAAGCCGAAGCCCGCGCTTGGGCGACAGTGAATAAACAGTCCGGTGGCGGCGAACGGGCCGGTGGGTCGGGGCGCAAGAAACCGGCCAGTGCAAAGTCGGCAAATCGCAAGGAGTCGGCGCGTCGAGCGGTGGCCACTCGTGAGGGGCACTCACGCGATAGCGCTGCATCCAGAGAGGCCCAGACGGTCGATAGTTTGAGGAAGGAAGCACGAGCGAAGGACATTCCCGGGCGGTCCTCGATGCGCAAGCAAGAGCTGATCGAGGCGTTGCGCAAGGCGGGTTAAGACCAACTGTTTTGTGTCGAAGCGGATGCCCTCATCGCGGGCAAGCCCGCTCCCACAGGGGACCGCGTTCGTCTGAACAACCCGGTCAACTGTGGGAGCGAACGTGCTCCGGGCGGCGATCCGACGATGAGGCCGGCAAATCCAACATCAATGTTGGCTGATATTCCGTCATCGCGAGCAAGCTCGCTCCCACAGGTGTAATGGGCGTCAGCGTTGTTTCAGGCGGTCAATGACGACAGCCAACAGCAGAATCGAACCCCGAATCACATACTGATAAAACGTATCGATGTTCTTCAGGTTCATCGCATTCTCGATGATCGCCAGAATCAGCACCCCGGCGATCACGTGCCGGATCATGCCGATCCCGCCACTCAACGACACCCCGCCCAGCACGCAGGCCGAGATCACCGTCAGCTCGAAACCCTGACCGATCATCGGTTGTCCGGAGGTCATGCGCGATGCCAGGATTACCCCGGCCAACGCACCGATCACGCCATGCACGGTAAAGATGATGATCTTGGTCCGGTCGACATTCACACCGGCCAGCAGCGCCGCTTCCTGGTTGCCGCCAATGGCCATGGTGTTGCGCCCGTAGGTGGTGTAGTTCAGCAGCCAGCCGAAGAACAGGAAGCAGATGATGGTGATCAGGATTGGCACCGGCACGCCGAACAACTGGCCGTTACCGAACACAAAGAACGATTCCTGGGACACCCCCACCGCTTTACCGTTGGCGAAGATGTAGGCCAGGCCGCGTACGATTTGCATGGTCGCCAGCGTGGTGATCAGCGCGTTGACTCGCAGCTTGGCAATCACGATGCCGTTGATCAGCCCGACGATCAGGCCCATCACCAGCGCCGCACAGACTCCGAGAAACACGCTGTCGGTGTCGCGCATCACCACCGCCGCGACTACTCCGGCGCAGGCAATCACAGAGCCCACCGACAAGTCGAAATGCCCGGACGCCAGGCAATACAACATGGTGCACGCCGCGATCCCGGTGGTGGAAATCGCCAGGCCCAGGCCACGCATGTTCAGCGGCGAAAGGAAGTTGTCGATCATCAGGGTACAGAGCACGAAGATTCCGACGGCGGCCAGCAGCATTACCCAGTCATCGAGAAAACGCCGCATATCCAGGGGTTTGCGCGTGGTCGGCAGGGTGTTGTCTTGGGTTGTCATCATAGTCACCTCTCAGTTCGCCACGCCGTCGTCGCGTTGGCGCGGCAAAGCCAGTTGCAGCAGGTTGGATTCATTGGCCTGGTCGCGGCTCAGCTCGCCACGCAGGGCGCCTTCGCACAGCACCAGGATGCGGTCGGAAATACCCATGACTTCCATCAAGTCACTGGACACCACAATCACCGCGATCCCCTCGGCCGCCAGGTTATGGATGATCTGGTAGATCTCGGCCTTGGCACCGATGTCGATGCCGCGGGTGGGTTCGTCGAGCAGCAGCACTTTCATCGGCATCGACAGCCAGCGGCCGAGAATGGCCTTCTGCTGGTTACCGCCGGAAAGAAACCTGATCTGCTGCCCGGCGTGGGGCGTTTTCACCTTGAGCGCCTTGATCTGCTGGTCGGCGTTGTCCTTCTCCCACAGCCCGCGCAACAGGCAACCGAAGGTGGAGTTGGCGCCGCGGGCGCTGATGTTGATGTTCTCGGCGACGCTGGCCAGCGGCAGGATGCCTTCCTTCTTGCGGTCCTCGGGGCACAACAGGACCCCGGCGGCAATCGCGTCCCGGGGTGAACGCAGCTTCAGTTCATGGCCACGAAGTTTCAGCTGTCCGGCGCTGTGGCGCGCCAGGCCGCTGAGCAAGCGCAACAGCTCGGTGCGACCGGCACCGACCAGCCCGAACAGCCCGAGGATTTCGCCCTTGTGCACCTCGAAACTCACCGGCTCACGCAACCCCGGCCCAAGCAAACCGTCGACCTTGAGCGCCACGGCGCCGCGCTGACGGGGGCGGTAATCGTAGATGTCCTGAATGTCACGACCGACCATGCAGGTGACCAGTTGATCGTGGGTCAACTGGCCCATGTCCTCGAACGTGCGCACGTATCGCCCGTCCTTGAACACCGTCACAGCATCACAAATGCGAAACACCTCTTCCATGCGATGGGACACGTAGAGCACCACTTTGCCCTCGTCCCGCAGCCGGCCGATGATCGCCATCAAGCGCTCGATCTCCCGCGCCGAAAGGCTGCTGGTGGGTTCGTCGAAGGCAATCACATGGGCGCCACGGGACAAAGCCTTGGCGATTTCCACCAATTGCCGCTGGCCGAGGGACAGGCGCCCGACTTTCTCTTGCGGGTCGATTTCATCGGCCAGGCCTTTGAGACAGGCCAGTGCCTGCTGGCGCAGGGCACCGCGGTTGATCAAGCCGAAACTGGCCGGCAGATGCCCGAGAAACAGGTTCTCCGCCACGGTCATTTCCGGCACCAGATGCAGCTCCTGATGGATCACCGCGACGCCACTGCCGATGCTGTCGGCGGTGGACTTGAAGTCCATCGCCCGCTCGCCGATCTGCAAGGCACCGCTGCTGGGCGTATAGGCCCCGCCGAGGATTTTCAGCAGCGTCGACTTGCCGGCACCGTTCTCGCCCATCAAGGCATGAACCTGCCCCGGATGGGCGACGAAGCTGATGTTGTCCAGCGCCTTCACACCGGGAAAGGTCTTGCCGATCCCGTTGAAGCGCAAGCTGCCGCTGTGTTGTTGTGTATTTGTTTGCGCGTGCATAACCCACCTCTTCAAACCGGTCAGGCAGCCCCGTCGCCGAGGCCGCCGCTGAAATCAAACGGTCGTCAGTTCCACAGGCCGATCTTTTCCAGTTCCTGCTTGAAGTTGTCGCGGGTGATCAGCGTCACGTCGTCCATGGCGGTGAATTTCGCCGGTTCAGTGCCGGTGGTGACCCACTCGTACATCATGCTCGCGGTGTTGTAGCCCTCGATGTGCGGGCTTGGCAGCATCGAGCCGTAGAAGCCGCTGTCGGGTTTCTTCAGCTCGCCGATGGCGTCGGTACCGTTGATACCGATGCCGATCACGTTGGCCGCAGCGAAACCGGCGCTCTCGGTGGCGCGCACGCCGCCGAGGACGGTGTTGTCGTTCATGCCACCAATGATCAGGTTCTTCGCCGCACCCGGCAGTTTCACCAGGGCGGAGTTGGTGGCGTCCATGCTGCCTGGTACGTCGAGGGTCTTGAGGGCCGCGAACAGGATGTGGTCTTTCGGCATGCCGGCGTCTTCGAGTGCCTTGACCGAGCCGTCGGTGCGCTTCTTGCCAGTGTCGAGTTCGTTGTAGGTGTTGATCACCGCATAGGTGTCTTTCCAGTCCCAGCCGCGCTTCTTCGCCTCGGTGGCCATGGCATTGCCCTGCTTCTGGCCGACTTCGAACGCGGCCATGCCGAGGTACGGCACATCCTCCATGAACTTGCCGCTGGCATCGACGAAACGGTCATCGACGGCAATCACCTTCAGCCCGTTGAGTTTGGCCTTGGCCATGATCGCAGGTCCCAGGGACACGTCCGGCGGGCAGATCACGAAGCCTTTGGCGCCGTTGGCCGCGAGGCTGTCGATGGCAGAAAGGGTTTTCTCACCGTCCGGCACGGCGATCTTGATCAGGGTGAAGCCCTTCTCTTTCCCGGCCTTTTCGGCAAAGGCCCATTCGGTCTGGAACCAGGGTTCTTCCGCTTGCTTGACCAGAAAACCGATTTTCACTTGCTCGGCCGCCAGCAGCGTGCTGCTCAGGCTGACCGCCGAGACCGCCAACGCGGCACAGCAAAGGGAACGGATAGCATGACGACGATTCATAAGCTGACTCCTTGTTATTGTTCTTGAGCGTTCTTTGAAAGCGTTCTTTGTAAACAAAGGACGGTAAAACCGTACTGCCAATAGTCATATCGTATGATGATTGTATTTCAGACGTAGTAATGCGCCTGAAAGCCCGATGACTCAGTCGTGGTACATCACCGAGCGCCCGCCATCGATAGTGATGCACGAGGCATTGATGAACGGCGCTTCATCGCTGGCCAGGAACACGGCGGTCATTGCCACTTCGATCGGCTGACCGATGCGACGCGGCGGGTGCAGGTCAAACGCGCGTTGGCGTTCGGCGTGGGGGTCGGCGAAACCGTTCCAGTAATCGATGTTGATCTGGGTTTCGATATAGCCCGGCGCGATGGCATTGACGCGGATGCCCTTGGCCGCATATTCGATGCCCAGCGCGCGGGTCAGGCCGAGCAGGCCATGCTTGGCCACCGGGTACGGAAAGCAGCCCGGAATGATGTGGGAGGAATGGGTGGAGGCAATGTTGATGATGCTGCCGATGCCCTGCTCGATCATCTGTGGCAGCACCGCCTTGCAACCGTACCAGGCGCCATCGAGGTCGATGGCAAAGCAGCGATGCCAGTCTTCTTCGGTCATTTCCAGCGGGTCACGGAATACGTTGACCCCGGCGCAGTTGACCAGCACGTCGATCCGGCCATGCAGGTCAATCGCCAGCCGGGCCATGGCGTGCAGATCCTGTTGACGCGACACGTCGGCCTTGATCGCCACCACATCGGCGCCTTTGTCTCGCCAATGTGCTGCGACTTTCTCGACTTTCTCGGCCTGAATGTCACTGATGATCAGCCTGGCCTGCTGGGACGCGAAGGTCGCCACAATCGCTTCGCCGATACCCTGGGCGGCACCGGTCAGCAACACGACCTTGTTTTTCAGGCGTTCGCCCTTGGGCGGTTCGGGCACCGGTGGCAATGACAGTGGTTCAGCCATGGATCAAGACTCCTGTTCGAAGACACGACGAAAACCGGGCATCTGTCGATGTCCGGTCAAAAGGCGCTGGGTAGGAAACAGGTGAGTGCGAAAACGTTTCAGCTCGGAAACGCTCTGAGGCACAGGCTCCGCAAGGGAGCACGGGGGAACTTCGCTGCATCACTTCACCTGTTTTGTTTTTTTGAGTGTGAGTGCATGTAACTGGTGAGGCCGACTATAAACCCGGCCCGCGACAAATCTCAATATATATATTTGCATCCCATACTATGGGATTTACCCAGCAAAACGCGTGCATTGCTTTCCAGGCACATCCACTGGAATCGACAACACGGCCCCATCCAACGGATGGCCCAGCGGACTGGCTGCGCTGGTGATGTACAGGGTTTTCAGGTCTGCACCACCAAACACGCAACTGGTGGGACGACTGATCGGCAATTCGATGATCCGATCGACTTTGCCGCCAGGGCTCAACCTGAGCAGGCAGCTGCCGTCCCAACGGGCATTCCAGATAAAACCTTCGGCATCCATCGCCGAACCGTCCGGGCCGCCACGTTCGTGCGGACCAAACCAGAGCTGCGGCGCATCGAGGGCTCCGTCGGTACGGATGAAATGTCGATACAAGGTGCCGTCGAGGCTGTCGCCGAAATACACGGTGGTGGCGTCATCGCTCCACAACAGCGTGTTGGGAATGCCCAGGTTACGCAGCAGCGGCGCGACCCGCCCGGCGCGATCGATGCGCAACAGTCCACCGGAACGGCGGACGATGGGCAGGTCTTCACCGTGTTCTCCGATGTTGTTTTGCATGGTGCCGAGCCAGAGCTGGCCCTGGGCGTCGCAGCGGGCTTCGTTGGGGCGGTTGCCCGGTTGCGGATCGGCCACGCAGAACAATGTCAGGCGCGGTTCCAGGCCAGGAGAGTCGAGATCGAGCCGATAAACCCCACTGCTCAATGTCACCAGCGCATCGCCGCTTTCGCAGGGAATGAAGGACGACACATGCTCCGGCATCTGCCAGATCTGCACATTGGAGCCGATCAACCGCAACGCCTGTTTACCCGCGATATCCACCCAATACAGCGCCTGGGTCGGCGCATCCCAGAACGGGCCTTCACCCAGTTTCGCCCGATGCCCGGTAACCGCCGTCAAAGTCATGAAACCTCCTGCAGGGTTCTTGTTTTCATGTGGGGATTTTCGTTGTCAGCTGGCCTTTTTATCGGCCATGACTTGCGGGTAGTAGCGTTTGATCGCCAGGTCCGCGTTATCGATCAGGGTCATGCAGGCCCAGACACCCCGGGCGGTATCACGGGCCGCGATAGCCTCGGCCAGGTCCCGGTGAATCGGCAAGGTGCGGCGCAGTTCATCCGGGTCGGCGGCGGACACTTCAAAGGCCACCGCCAGCAACGCGCCGAGAGCGGGAACCATTTGCTCGATGAATTGATTGTGGCTGGCAGCGAGGATGCACTCGTGGAAGAGCTGGTCGGCACGGTTGTAATCGATGCCGCTGTCCACAGCCTGTTCCAGCGCGTTGCAGGCCAGCAGGATCGCGTTCACCTGTTCGCCGGTTGCACGCTCGCAGGCCCAGCGCACGGCCATCGGTTCGATGGTACGGCGCAGGTCGAGCAGATCGTCGACGAAGTTTTCCGGCAAGCCGCTGCGCGACAACCAGCCGACGACTTGTGGATCGAAGAGGTTCCAGCGCCGCACCGGCAACACCCGCGTGCCGACCTTCGGGCCGACTTCGAGCATGCCTTTGGCAACCAGGGTCTTGATGGCTTCACGGATGACCGTGCGGCTTACACCAAGTTGTTCGCCGAGGTCGGCTTCGACCTTGAGTGACTCACCCGGCTTGACCTGCCCCGTGGCGAGCCAGCATCCCAGCCAATCAACGGTCGAAGCATGAAAGCTGCTGGACATGGACACCTCAAAGCCGTATGTGATGGAAGCTCACGCTAATCATCATACGATTGGATGTCAAATAAAAAAGATCGCAGCCTGCGGCAGCTCCTACAGGGAAATGTGGACTCCTGTAGGAGCTGCCGCAGGCTGCGATCTTTTCAAGGCTCAAGACCGATGGGGAAGAACTCGCCGCCACTCCAGACACCGAGCCAGCGCTGGCCGTCGATCTCGCGGCTCACCGCCAGCTCCACCAATTGATAGAACACGTTGCGATGGATCAAGGCTTCAAGATTGCTGCGCACATGCACATAAGGGGCCGGTTCCTGCGTTACCGGATCGATGACCACGCGCATCGGATGCTCGGCACCGGCCTCGGTGGTTTCATCGACGTTGGTGGTAAAGCGCAACACCTGCGCCTCGCCCTCGCCTTCCACGTCCACCGCAATCGCCACGAACGGCGCATCGGCGACCTTGATGCCGACCTTTTCGACCGGCGTGATCAGGAAATAATCATCGCCGTCGCGGCGAATGATGGTGGAGAACAGCTTGACCATCGGCTTGCGCCCGATCGGCGTGCCCAGGTAATACCAGGTGCCGTCGCGGGCGATGCGCATGTCGATGTCGCCGCAGAAATCGGGATTCCACAGGTGCACCGGCGGCAAGCCTTTGGTCTTGGGGATTTGCCCCAGCAGGTCGTTGGCTTTTTGCGGGCCACTCATGGTGTTCTCCTTGAAATTACTGGTCGCTGAGCCCCAGCAGGCTGCGCGCATATTGTTCCAGCGGCGGGCCCATCAGGTCTTCGGGTTTTTTATCGTGGAACGTCAGTAAACCGCCACGACTCTTGATGGTCGCAGTATCAATCAAATACTGGGTGCTGGTCTCGATCAACATGATCTGAATCATACCGCTGTCGATGCCGAGACGATCCAGGGCTTCCTGATCCAGCCACTCGTCCGAGTTGCCGATACGGTCGTCAGACTTGGCAAATCGGGTGTAGAGCAGATAGTGCGCACCGGCGGCACGGGCTTCGCCCATGGCATGGTCGAGGCCTTGGGGCGTACGGGCACGGCGGACCATCGGGAAGTATTCGACGAAGCCATCGAACGCGACTTCGGCAATCACGTTGGGCCGTGGGTAAACGGAGCTGCCCGCAGGCATGAAAGCGCCCTGGGCGATGTAGACGAACGAGTCCGGCTGAATGCGCAGATTGTTTACGCGACGACTGTCGCTGTGATCGAGTAACCCCGCATCGCTCATATGGTAACGAGTCCCTTCGGCCATATCGCTGACGTTCATGCAGCCACCAAGTGCCAAAACGGCCAGCAGCAAAACCAGGCTACGCATCCTATCCTCCCAGAGGCCGGTGTCGGAAAACCGGCGAATGGCCGTAGGATGCAGCTTTTGCGCCAGCTCATGAGCATTGTTGACTTATCTATAGCCATCGCGAGCAAGCTCGCTCCTACAAGGATTTACGCAAAACCTTGTGGGAGCGTGGCTTGCCCGCGATGAGGCCGGTTCAACCGCCGATAATCTTCATGACAGTCGCGCCACCAGAGAACGCCACTTCCTGCTTGTCCCCCAAGGCCTTCACCAGAAGCCTCTGCAAGGCCGGCAGCGCCTGGTGGCGCGGCTTGTCCAGCAGGTCGCCGATGTAATGGCGATTACTCGACGACAGGCAGCCATGCAGCCACCCGGTGGAGGATAAACGCAAGCGTGAACAGGTACGGCAGAAAGGCACACTTTCATTGGCGATCACGCCGAAATAACCCAGGCCGGGAATTTCATAGCGAACGGCCGTCGCATCGACCGGGGCATCGGCCTGCAGATACTCGTAGCGCTCGCCGATCAGGCTCAGCAATTGCTGGAGGCTGACGAACTGTTGCAGAAAAGCATTGGAATCGTTGGCCAGGTGGCCCATGCGCATCAGCTCGATGAAGCGCAGTTCATAACCGCGCTCCAGGCAGTAGTCGAGCAGCGGCATCACCTGATCAAGGTTCTGCCCGCGCAGCGGTACCATGTTGACCTTGATCTTCATGCCGGCCGCACTGGCCTCGTTCATGCCGTCGAGCACGGTGGCCAGGTCGCCGCCCCGGGCAATGGTGCGGAACGCATTGGCGTCGAGAGTATCGAGGGAAACGTTGAGGCGCCGAATGCCGGCGTTCACCAGCAGTGGCAGTTTCTTCGCCAGCAACTGGCCATTGGTAGTCAGGCTGATATCTTCCAGGCCCATCTGCCCGACCGCCGTCATGAACGCTTCGAGTTTCGGGCTGACCAGCGGCTCGCCGCCGGTAATGCGCAGACGCTCGATCCCCGCCGCTTCAATCAGATAAGCCACACCGCGCGCCATGGCTTCGGCCGACAACTCATCCTGCGCAGCCACCAGCCGCTTGCCGTTGGGCACACAGTAGGTACAGGCGTAATTGCAGGCTGAGGTCAGACTGATTCGCAAGTTGCGAAAACGCCTGCCTTGACGGTCAACGATCATGGTCACTCCGGCGGAAGAATATCGGGCCGCTAAAACTTGACCCAGAAATCAAGTTTTAGCAAGTCCTCTACCTGAGTATATTCCTGCGGCACTGCGCCAAGTAGCGAAATCATGGCGCAATAAGGCAACTGAATGGCTCAGCTGCCGGGCGTGTCGGTGTCACGCTTGCGCTTGTTGCCCATGCGCACGCCGATGTCCATCAGGAACTGGAAGAAACCTTCCTGATCTTCCAGCACGTTGCTCCAGAACGGCGAGTGGTACAGCGCGACAGCACCGTGCACCAACGCCCAGGCCGCGCAGTAATGGAAGTAAGGCGGTACATCTTCCAGCTTGCCTTCACTGATCCGGCCTTTGATCAGCAGGGTCAGGCGTTCGAAGTTCGAGGCACGGATCTTGTGCAGTTCCTCGATCATCTCCGGCACCTGGTTGCCCTTGACCACTTTCTCTTCGAGGCGGTCGAACAGGCGATAGCGTTGTGGATCGCGCATGCGGAATTCGAAGTACGCCCGGGACAAGGCTTCCTTGTCCTTGTCGACATCGGCCGAATGCAGCAGTGTGTTCAAATCGCGCTCGTAGTCGAGCATCAGGCGCAGATAGATTTCCGCCTTGGACTTGAAGTGCTTGTAGATCGTGCCTTTGCCGATACCGACGGCATCAGCAATCATCTCGACGGTGACACTGTCTTCACCTTGTTCGAGGAACAGCTTGAGCGCGGTATCGAGAATTTCCTGCTCGCGGCGACGAAATTCACGGACCTTACGAGGTTCTTTATGCATAAGAAAAGGTCTGTCGGGGTCAAAATTCGAAGCCGCGTATTATGCCTAACTTGCGCCAAAATGCACGGATCATCCGACCATATCTGCGCTTTCTGGTCATTCTGCGCACGTTTACAGGGTGATGAGAACTCTTCCGAAGCGCACGTATTCCAAATTTGTTTAAAAACCCTGACCCGCAAACTGGACTAGGCGCAATCCTGATCAATACTTGAACTGTCGGCGGGGCATCTCCCCCAAGTGTCACGCCGATATTGGTACCGACGGACCGCGTACCATTGTTTTACTCCTAATGGTCTTAACCCGGATTCACCCCCCAGAACCCGGGTTTTTTTTGCCTGCGATTTAACCTTGTGGGAGCGAGCCTGCTCGCGAAAGCGGCTTCGAACCCTAAACTGATTTCACATGCGCCAACGGAAACAACCGCTTGAAGTTCTCAGTGGTCTGCTCGGCAAACCGCTCGTAGGGCTCACCACGCAACATTGCCAGAAATTCCGCAACTTCACGCACGTACTGCGGCAGGTTTGGCTTGCCGCGATGGGGAATCGGCGCCAGGTACGGCGAGTCGGTTTCCACCAGCAATCGGTCGGCCGGCACCTTGCTGGCCACATCACGCAACGCATCGGCATTGCGGAAAGTGACAATCCCGGACAGGGAAATATAATAGCCCATGTCCAGTGCAGCCTTCGCCATTTCCCAGTCTTCGGTAAAGCAATGCAATACGCCTGCCTGGGGCAAGGCCGCTTCACGCAACAAGTCCAGGGTATCGGTGCGGGCCCCACGGGTGTGGATGATCACCGGTTTGCCGGTCTGCTGCGCCGCTTGCAGGTGCAGGCGAAAGGATTCCTGCTGCAACTGCGCCGCTTCCGGCTCGTAGTGGTAATCCAGGCCGGTTTCGCCGATGGCGACCACCCGCGGGTGATTGAGCTCCTGCAACAGCCAGTCCAGCGCCGGCGCGGCCCCCGGCTGCACATCCAGAGGGTGCACGCCCACCGAGCAGTCGACGTCGTCATAACGTTCGGCCAGGGCTTTGACGTCGGCCGCGTTGTCCGCGCTGACACCGATACACAGAAAGTGCCCTACCCCGCGCTGTCGGGCAGCCTCCAGGGCGGCATCCAGGGAGCCGCCGTGGGCGGCCAGGTCGAGGCGATCAAGGTGACAATGGGAATCTACGAGCATAAAAGGGCTGCAACTTGTATCGAATGGGTGGGACGGGCGGATGTTCTGATACTCGGAGTCTAGGCGCGGACAGTCATCTTTGGCCAGGCAACGACGCCCATTGCACCAGCAATGCCTCCAGTAGCAAGGCCGGATTGAGGTTGGCCTTGCTCAAGACTTTCTGTCGCTGGGCGAGAATCCAGTCCTGAATATCGAGGACTTTGCCCTGGGCGCTTTTCTGCGCCAGGTATTGCACGACCTTGCGCATGTCGGCAAGGCCCAGGCCAGCTTCGTCCTGGGTCAACTGATAGCGCAGGATCAGGCTCGACCAATCGCAGAACCAATCGAACAGGCGCAACATCGGAATGTTTTTCCACTCTTCGGCCAGTTGCGTCGGCGACTGCTGTTGCTTGAGGAGTTTTTTCACCCCTTCCACCACTTGCATGCGTTGCTCACGCACGCCCTGGGCCTGAAGATTGACCGCCGCCAGTGGCGAACCGGCGGCCAGTGTCAGCAGTTCGACGCGCTCTTCTTCGGAACACTCCGGCAACGCCTGGGCCAGCCACTTCAAGCTCATGGTCTCGCCCGGCAGCGGACAGGCCTGCTGCACGCAGCGACTCTTGATGGTTGGCAATAAACGGCTCGGCTGATGGCTGACCAGCAACAACACTGTATCGCCGGACGGTTCTTCAAGGCTTTTGAGCAAGGCGTTGGCGGCGTTGATGTTCATCGACTCGGCTGGTTCGATCAGCACCACTTTGCGCCCGCCCAACTGCGCAGTCTGCACCACGAAACCGACCAGGTCGCGAACCTGATCGACCTTGATCGCCTTGTCGGCTTCTTCCGGTTCCAGGATGTAGTTATCCGGGTGGCTGCCAGCCTTGAGCAGCAGACAGGATTTGCATTCACCGCAGGCTTGCAGCGCGTTCGGGCGCTGGCACAGCAAGCTGGCCATCAGGCGCTCGGCCAGTGCCCGCTTGCCGATCCCGGCCGGGCCATGCAGCAGGTAGGCATGCGCATGCTGGGCGCGACCAGCCAGGTGCTGCCAAAGGTTTTCCTGCCACGGATAGGCCTCAGCCACGGTTCAACTCCAGCAGGCGCGGCAGCAAGGCATCCAGCGATTGCTGAACCTGTGCCAACGGTTGGGCCGCATCGACCAGCACATAACGCGCCGGATCCGCCTCGGCGCGCTTGAGGAAGGCACTGCGTACGGCATCGAAAAAGGTCCGGCCTTCGAGCTCGAAGCGATCCAGACGACCGCGGGCACTGGCGCGGGCCAGACCGACCTCGACAGGCAGATCGAAAATCAGCGTCAGGTCCGGACGCAGTTCACCCTGAACGAAGGTTTCCAGGGTCGCGATGCGCTCCAGCGACAAGCCACGGCCGCCGCCCTGGTAGGCGTATGTCGAATCGGTAAAACGATCACACAAGACCACGGCACCGCGGGCCAGCGCCGGGCGAATCACCTCGGCCAGGTGCTGGGCACGCGCCGCGAACACCAGCAGCAACTCGGCGTCCGGGCTCATGACTTCGTCGACCGGGGCCAGCAGTACTTCACGGATGCGCTCGGCCAACGGCGTGCCACCCGGCTCGCGGGTCAGCACCACCTCGATGCCGGCGGCGCGCAAGCGCTCGGCCAGGTATTCGCGGTTGGTGCTCTTGCCGGCGCCTTCCGGGCCTTCCAGAGTAATAAACAAGCCAGTCACAGGCAGTCCTTAGTCAGAGTCATTGCGGGCTTTTCGGTGCGTTGGCATCGGGTTCCGGCATTTCAGGGGCTGGCGCAGGATCTTGCGCCGGCACTTGCGGTAGCGCCTCGGGAGCCGTGTTCGGTGAAGCGGCCGGGATCGGAGCCAACTCTTGCGAAGACTTGGCCTCCTGCGTACCGGTTTGCTCAGCCTCGGTTGGCGGCGTCTCGGGCGTGGAGGCGGGCGCCGGGCTGGAGCGGTAATCGGTACGACGCTTGAGCTGGAATTCCTTCACAGCATTGTTGTGAGCGTCCAGGTCGTCGGAGAACACGTGAGTGCCATCACCGCGCGCCACGAAGTATAGGCTGTTGCCCTCCACCGGATTGAGTGCCGCATGGATGGCTTCGCGACCGACCATCGAAATCGGCGTCGGCGGCAGGCCCGCATTCATGTAGGTGTTATAGGGCGTCGATTCCTTGAGGTGAGCCCGGGTCAGCTTGCCGCTGTAGCGGTCGCCAAGGCCGTAGATTACCGTCGGATCGGTCTGCAGCAGCATGCCCATCGCCATGCGTCGTACGAACACGCCGGCAATTTGCCCGCGCTCCTGCGGTACGCCGGTTTCCTTCTCCACCAGCGAGGCCATGATCAGCGCCTGGTAGGGTTCGGTGTACGGCGCATCCGCGGCGCGCTGCTCCCATTCCTTGGCGAGCACTTCGTCGAGGCGCTCGTAAGCGGTTTTCAGCAGCTCGATATCGGACATGCCGCGCACGTAACGATAGGTGTCAGGGAAGAAGCGCCCTTCCGGGAAAATCCCGCTGTGGCCGAGCTTGTCCATGACCTGGCTGTCGCTCAAACCGTCGAGGCTATGGTCGAGCTTCTCTTCTTTGGCCAGCGCTGCGCGGACCTGACGGAAATTCCAGCCTTCGACCAGGGTCAGGCTGTACTGAACCATTTCCCCGCGTTTCCACAGGTCGATCAGGCCTTCGACGGTCATGCCCGGCTTCATGCGGTATTCACCGCTGTGCAGGGGTTGCCTGGCGAGGTTGAAGCGCCAATATACCCGCAGCCAGAATGCGTCCTTGATGACGCCATTGGCTTCGAGTCGGTAGAAGGTGCGGGTCGGCGTGGTGCCCTTGGGCACATCCAGCAATTGCTCCTGGGCAATGTTCAGCGGCTGTACCAGCGCCGAATGAATTTTCCAGGCTGAAGCACCCAACAGCAGCCCTGCCAGAACCAGTCCGGTTTCCAGCAGCAGCAAGAATTTACGTCTCACGTATCAAGCATCCAGTAGCGCACGGGCAATGATTTGGAGTTTACGGGTGAGCGGCCCAACCGGCCAGTGAAGAGCAGCACAGGCGCGCACCGGCCAAACGCCATACACGCTGTTGCAGACAAAGACTTCGTCAGCCCATTGCAGTTGTTCGAGGGGAATGTCGGTGATTTGCGTGGGGATTCCCAGCGACCTGGCCTGGGACAATATTTCGCCACGCATCACGCCGGCCACGCCGCAGCGCTTGAGGTCAGCGGTGATGAGTGCGCCATCACGCACCAGGAACAAATTGCTGAACACGCCTTCAATCACGCGCCCGGCCTGATCGAGCATCAAGCCTTCGGCATGCTCGGTGTCCTGCCATTCGGCACGGGCGAGGACTTGTTCAAGACGGTTCAGGTGCTTGAGGCCGGCCAGTAATGGCTGTCTGGACAATCGCGTGGAGCAAGGAAACAGACGAACACCCTGCTCGCCATGCACGGCAGGGTAAGCAACGGGTGGATTGCCTTGCAGAATGCGTCGGGCCTGAGCCGAAGGATCCGGGGCGTAACCGCGCAGACCATCGCCACGAGTGAGGATGAGCTTGAGCACCCCGTCACCCAGTGCCGCGGCGTAGGCCAGCAGTTCGCTGCGGATCAACGCCTGATCGGCGGCAAGCGCCAGACGCGAACAGCCGTCCGCCAGACGCGACAGATGCCGGTCCAGCAATACGGGCTGCCCGTTGCGCACGGCGATGGTCTCGAACAGACCATCGCCATAAGCCAGGCCGCGATCCTTCAGCGACAAAGCGTCAGCCGGCTGACCGTCGACCCAGCTGTCCATCAGCCTGCGAACCGGCGGAACACCAGCGAGCCGTTGGTGCCGCCAAAACCGAAGGAGTTGGAAACGACCACATCGATATCCATGTTGCGCGCCGTGTGCGGCACGAAATCAAGGTCGCAGTCTTCGTCCGGCTCATCGAGATTGATGGTCGGCGGCGCTACCTGGCTGTTGATTGCCAGCACGCTGAAGATCGCCTCGACCGCGCCCGCCGCACCCAACAGGTGACCGGTCATGGACTTGGTCGAACTGACGGCCAGCTTGTAGGCGTGCTCGCCGAACACCGACTTGATCGCATTGACTTCGGCCAGGTCGCCTGCGGGAGTAGAAGTGCCGTGGGCATTGATGTACTGCACTTGATCGCCATTGATTTTGGCATCGCGCARCGCATTGGTGATGCAGCGCGCAGCACCGGCGCCATCGGCTGGCGGCGAAGTCATGTGGTAGGCATCGCCACTGGTGCCGAAACCGATCAGCTCGGCGTAGATGGTCGCGCCACGCGCCTTGGCGTGCTCGAGCTCTTCCAGCACCAGCGCACCGGCACCGTTGGACAGCACGAAGCCATCGCGGCCCTTGTCCCATGGACGGCTGGCGCGGGTTGGCTCGTCGTTGCGGGTCGACAGCGCGCGGGAGGCACCGAAGCCGCCCATGCCCAGGCCGCAGGCGGCCATCTCGGCACCGCCGGCAATCATCACGTCGGCTTCGTCGTACATGATGTTGCGGGCCGCCATGCCAATGCAGTGAGTACCGGTGGTACAGGCCGTGGCGATGGCGTAGTTAGGTCCCTGTGCCCCCAGATGGATCGACAGGAAACCGGAAATCATATTGATGATCGAGCCTGGCACGAAGAACGGAGAAATCCGTCGTGGGCCGGTCTCGTGCAGCGTGCGGGCGGTTTCTTCGATATTGGTCAGTCCGCCAATACCCGAGCCCATGGCCACGCCGATGCGTTCACGGTTGGCGTCGGTGACTTCCAGGCCGGAATTGCGTACCGCCTGAAAACCTGCGGCCAGACCGTATTGAATGAACAGGTCGAGCTTGCGGGCTTCCTTGACCGACAGGTATTCCTCGACATTGAAGCCCTTTACCGAGCCGCCAAAACGGGTGGAATAGGCAGAAAGGTCGGCGTGTTCGATCAGACCAATGCCACTGCGGCCAGCCAGAATGCCCTGCCAGCTGCTTGGCACATCCGTGCCCAGTGGCGACAACATACCCATACCGGTGACTACGACGCGTCTACGCGACACAGCACTCTCCTTTTTCAAATGACGACTTTGCATCAGGCCTAAAGAAAAAACCGCACGCCGTGATGGCAGTGCGGTTTTTCCATGACAGCGAGCAACGATTACAAACTATTACGCCTGGTGGCTAGTAACGTAGTCGATTGCAGCTTGTACAGTAGTGATCTTCTCGGCTTCTTCGTCAGGGATTTCGGTCTCGAATTCCTCTTCCAGAGCCATCACCAGCTCAACGGTGTCAAGGGAGTCGGCACCCAGGTCTTCTACGAAGGAAGCAGTGTTGACCACTTCTTCTTCTTTAACGCCCAGTTGCTCAGCAACGATTTTCTTGACGCGCTCTTCGATGGTGCTCATACCTTGTTTTCACTCCTAATGGACAAATTCAGGCGGCTGGCCAGTGGGTAAGTGTATAGAAAGACTTTTCAGCTTTTCAACTGAAAGCTTCACTCCTCAAACCCGGTGACCCTATGCCTATAAAATAGATTGCAGCTTTATAACGGATTTTAGACAGCTCGTATGACATTTTTTTGAAGCAATCCGTCACATTTGAATTACATGTACATCCCGCCGTTCACCGGGATTGTAGCTCCGGTAACGTAAGCCGCACCGTCCGACGCAAGAAAAGCGACCACGGACGCGATCTCTTGAGCCTGCCCCAGACGACCCAGCGGAATCTGCGTCTGCAAGGCTTCACGCTGCGCCTCGGGCAGTTCACGGGTCATATCGGTATCGATGAACCCAGGGGCCACCGAGTTTACCGTAATCGAACGCGAACCGACTTCACGCGCCAGAGCACGGCTGAAACCTTCCAGACCAGCCTTGGCGGCAGCGTAGTTTACTTGGCCTGCGTTGCCCATGGCACCCACAACCGAACCAATACTGATAATTCGGCCCCAACGGGCTTTGGTCATGCCGCGCAAAACGCCCTTGGACAGGCGGAACAGACTGTTCAGATTGGTATCGACAACGTCATGCCACTCGTCGTCTTTCATGCGCATCATCAGGTTATCGCGGGTGATGCCGGCATTGTTGACCAGGATCGCCGGCGCACCGAACTGCTCCTGAATGCTCGCCAGAACAGCCGCCACGGACTCGTCGCTGGTGACGTTGAGTTCCAGGCCAGTGCCTTGAATACCGTTTTCCTTCAGGGTCGCGGCAATGCGCTCGGCACCCGACGCGGAGGTCGCGGTACCCACAACGATGGCGCCCTGACGACCCAGTTCCAGGGCGATGGCCTGGCCGATGCCACGGCTCGCACCGGTGACCAGTGCAACTTTACCTTGCAGACTCATGCAAGCTTCTCCTGATTCAGGCCAACGCTGCACGGGCGGCAGCGAAAGCATCTGGGGTATTGAGGTTGGATGTCGACACGCCTTCGGCGCAACGTTTGTTCAGACCCGCCAGCACTTTGCCCGGGCCGCACTCGACCAGGTTGGTCGCGCCCTTGGCTGCCAGCGCCTGTATGGATTCGACCCAGCGTACCGGCTTGTACAGCTGTTCGAGCAAATCACGCTTGAGGGTTTCCAGATCGGCCGGCACCTGGGCACTGACGTTCTGTACCACAGGAATCTGCGGTGCCTGCCAGTCGATCTCGGCGATCGATTCGGCGAAACGCTCGGCAGCCGGGCGCATCAGCTCGCAATGGGACGGCACGCTGACCGGCAACGGCATGGCGCGCTTGGCGCCACGCGCCTTGCAGCCTTCAATGGCGCGCTCGACGGCAGCCTTGGCACCGGCAATGACCACCTGGCCCGGTGAGTTGAAATTCACCGCACTGACCACTTCGCCTTGCGCCGCTTCGGCACAGGCTGCCAGTACGTCGGCATCGTCCAGGCCCAGGATGGCAGCCATACCGCCTTGTCCGGCCGGCACGGCTTCCTGCATCAGCTGGCCACGACGTTCGACGAGCTTCACTGCATCGCCCAGGCTCAGGCTGCCTGCCGCGACCAGCGCGCTGTATTCACCCAGGCTGTGCCCGGCAACGTATGCCGGGCGCGCACCACCTTCCGCCAGCCATAGACGCCACAGGGCGATCGAGGCAGTCAGAATGGCCGGCTGGGTTTTATCGGTTTGATTGAGTTGCTCTTCCGGCCCTTGCTGGGTCAGTGCCCACAGGTCGTAACCCAGTGCATCGGAAGCTTCTTTGAATGTTTCGAGAACAACCGGATGTTGCGCGCCCAGCTCGGCCAGCATGCCGAGGGACTGCGAACCCTGTCCCGGAAAGACGAATGCGAGGGAAGCAGACATGTAACAAGCCCCTAATGATCTTGTCGTCGGAGAATTGGCGTCCCGCTTGGGGGCGCAAGAAACTGACAGTTGGATGACCCATCGAACCAACCGGTCACATTTAAGCATTGTCCGACGAAAACGCCTAAAGCAATAAATCCTCCAGACGACCGTGAATGCGCTCGGGCAGGTTTTCCTGAATTTCGATCAGTGCGCGCTGAATGGCGCTCTGAAAACCCTGCACTCCGGCAGAACCGTGGCTCTTCACCACGATCCCCTGCAATCCGAGAAAGCTCGCGCCGTTATGCCGGGCAGGTGCCAGATCGGCCTGCAGACGCCTCATCAAGGGCAGCGCCAGCGCGCCGACCACGCGAGAGGCTACGTTCTTTCTGAACAACGCCTCGATGCGCCCGGCAATCATGGTCGCCAGGCCTTCGCTGGATTTGAGCAGGATGTTGCCGACAAAACCGTCACACACCACCACATCCGCTTCGCCGCGGTACAAACCGTCGCCTTCGACGAAACCGATGTAATTGATGCCGCGAGCGGCCTGTAACAAAGTGGCGGCCAGCTTGACCTGCTGGTTGCCCTTGATATCTTCGGTGCCGATATTCAGCAACGCCACCCGTGGACGGGTGATGCCCAGAGTCTCCGCGGCAACCGAGCCCATGACTGCAAACTGCAACAGATGCTCGGCACTGCAATCGACATTGGCGCCCAGATCGAGCAACTGGCAATAACCTTTCTGCGTCGGAATCGCCGCCACCATGGCCGGACGATCAATACCCGGCAAGGTCTTGAGCACGAACCGCGACAACGCCATCAACGCCCCGGTATTGCCGGCACTGACACAGGCCTGGACCTTGCCGTCGCGCAACAACTCCAGGGCTACACGCATCGACGAGTCAGGTTTGCCACGCAAGGCCTGGGTGGGTTTTTCGTCCATGGTAATGACTTCGCTCGCCGGGGCAATCGACAGGCGCGCGCGATCCACAGCCGAATGGCCAGCGATCAATTCTTCAAGTAGGGAGGGTTGACCGACGAGGGTCAGGTGCAGCGAGGGTGTAGCAGACAGGCAAGCAAGGCTGGCCTGAACAATGCTGCGGGGACCGAAGTCCCCGCCCATTGCGTCAATCGCGATGACTTGAGCGGACAAGTGATTACTCGTCAGCGCCCTTGTCGATCACTTTACGACCACGGTATACGCCTTCTGGCGATACGTGGTGACGCAGGTGAACTTCACCGGTGGTTTTTTCTACAGACAGGGTGCTAGCCTCGAGAGCGTCGTGCGAACGGCGCATGTCACGGGCAGAGCGGGATTTTTTGTTCTGCTGAACAGCCATAATTGATTAACTCCTAAACGTTTGGGTCACGCTTTAACTGCGCCAATACACTGAACGGGTTGGACCGCGTTACCTCGTCCTCGCTCGGTTCGGGCTCATCTGCTCCCGCCGGCTGCTGGCATTCTTCCGGATGATGAGCAGGCACAATGGGCAAGGCGAGCAGAAGCTCCTCCTCGATCAGTGACTGCAGATCCAAAGGATCTTCGCCCAGTTCCAGCACGTCATAACCTTTCGGCAACGACTGGGTATTCGCACCCTCCTTCACCACGGCGTAACTGCATTCGCTGTGGATCGGCAGGGTGACCAGCTCAAGACAACGCTGGCAAACCATTTTGACTTCAGTGTCGATAAAGCTGTGGATGACCACAGATTTACGTTCATCTCGTTCAAAAACGAATTTAGCCTGCACCGTACCGACATTGTCGGAAAGCGGGTCGCAGAGTCTCTCCAAATCGGCCAGCAGCATTTCACCTTGAAGGGTGGTGCCACGATCAGCCAATTTGCGCGGGTCAACGTGAGGTGGAATCGGGTCATTCAACATAGGCGCAGCATTATAGGGATGCACCCGCCCATGTCAAAGGAAATTCAGCCCTGTCCGTCACTTGGAAGCCTCGCTAGAATTCGCACCTGCCTTATGGAGATGCGCATGCTGCCTTTATTACTCGCTTCTGGCTCGGTCTATCGCCGGGAATTGCTGGCCCGCCTGCAGCTGCCTTTCACGTGCAGCTCGCCGGATATCGACGAAAGCCATCGCCCTGGCGAATCCGCCATCGAGCTGGTCAAGCGCCTCGCCGAAGAGAAAGCGCGCGCCCTGGCCGACAGCCATACCGCTCATCTGATAATCGGTTCCGACCAGGTCGCCGTGCTGGGAGAGCGAATTATCGGCAAGCCCCACACTTTCGAAAAAGCCCGCGAACAACTGCTGGCCGCCAGCGGCACACGCGTGACGTTCCTGACCGGCCTGGCCCTGCTCAACAGCCAGACCGGGCACTGCCAGGTCGATTGCGTGCCGTTCACCGTACACATGCGCACACTCGACGCACCCCGCATCGAACGCTACCTGCACGCCGAGCAGCCCTACGACTGCGCAGGCAGCTTCAAGGCCGAAGGGTTGGGGGTGAGCCTGTTTCAAAGCACGCAAGGCCCTGACGCCACCAGCCTCGTCGGCCTGCCACTGATTCGCTTGACCGACATGCTCCTGACCGAAGGCGTGCAAATCCCCTGAAGTTCAAAAGATCGCAGCCTTCGGCAGCTCCTACGCGGGCCGGTTTCACCCATGAATCGCGGGCACACCCAAATCCTGTAGGAGCTGCCGCAGGCTGCGATCTTTTGATTCTAAAAAAAACCGGCTGATGCCGGTTTTTTTATCACAAGAGACTCAGCGCAGCGACGGACCGTTAAAACCCATCCACATCGCCAAATGCTCAGCCACGCTGGCACCGAGTTTTTTCGAGAAGCGATCGAACGGCGACTCCTGAACGGTAAAGTCCACCAGCTCTTTCTCGCCGATCACATCCCGCGCAACCGAACTGGCATTGCCCAGCCCGTCGATCAACCCCAGCGGCAACGCCTGCTCGCCGGACCAGACCAGACCGGAAAACAGCTCCGGATGCTCCTTGTCCTTCAGGCGATCGCCACGCCCTTGCTTGACGCTATTGATGAACTGCTGGTGGGTCGTATCGAGCACGCCCTGCCAGAAGGCGGTTTCTTCCGGCTTCTGTGGCTGGAACGGATCGAGGAATGACTTGTGCTCGCCAGAGGTGTAAGTGCGACGCTCGACGCCCAGCTTCTCCATGGTGCCGACAAAGCCATAACCGGCTGCCGTCACACCGATGGAGCCGACCAGGCTCGCCTTGTCGGCGTAGATCTGATCCGCCGCGCTGGCGATGTAGTAGGCACCGGAAGCCCCCAGGTCGGAAATGACCGCATACAGCTTGGTGTCCGGGTGCAGGCCGCGCAGGCGACGGATCTCGTCATAGACATAACCCGACTGCACCGGACTGCCGCCCGGGCTGTTGATGCGCAGGATGACGCCCTTGACCTTGTCGTCCTCGAAAGCCGCGCGCAGGCTGCCAACGATATTGTCTGCGCTGGCCGGCTCCTTGTCGGCAATCATGCCTGTCACATCGATCAGCGCCGTGTAATTGGCACTGCGGGTAGCGGCCTTTTCCATATCCATCAGCGGCGAAAACAGGGCAATTGCGCCGAACAGATACACAAAAGTCAGCAGCTTGAAGAATATCCCCCAGCGACGGGACCGGCGCTGCTCCTGCACGCCGGCCAGCAGTGTCTTCTCCAGCAACTTCCAGCTTTTGTCGTCACCGCTCTCTGCGCTCGCCTTGGCGGGCGCCTTCCATTCGTCGGTCATGCCATCCACCCCAAAAACAACCGGTTAAGCCCGCTGACTCAGCCAGGCATGCAATTCTGAAAAACGGTCGATGGCCAGTCGCGGCTCATACAACTTCAACGCATCGATCGATTGGGCGCCATAACTGACGGCCACCGAGCCCATGCCGGCGTTGCGTGCCATCTGCAGATCAAAGGACGAATCACCGACCATCAACGCCTGTTCCGGGCGAACCTCGCAATGGGCCAGGATTTGCTCGAGCATCAGCGGATGGGGCTTGCTGGCGGTCTCGTCGGCAGCGCGGGTGATATCAAAGTAATTCTCCCAGCCATGGGACTTCAACACCCGATCCAGCCCGCGACGGGCCTTGCCGGTCGCCACAGCCAGATGATAGCCCTCGGCACGAAACGCCTCGAGCGACTCGACCACACCCTCGAACAGCGGCGAAGGCACAGCCTCCGACGCAATGTAATGCTCAGCATAGTGCTCACGGAACGCGATCAGCTCGGCATCAGCGATTTCGGGGTACAGCGTGCGGATCGCTTCCGGCAAGCCCAGGCCGATGATGCCCTTGACGGCAAAATCATCGCGCAGCTCAAATCCGGAGCGCTGCGAGGCAACGTGCATTGCCTCGACAATCCGGCCAATGGAATCGGCCAGAGTGCCGTCCCAGTCGAAGATCAGCAGCTTGTAATCAGATGGGCGCACTCAATCGCTCCACGGTCTTGGCCCACATCTCGTCGACCGGCGCTTGCAGCTTCAGCTCACCGCCATCGGGAAGTGGCACGGTCAGCATGTAGGCGTGCAGGAACAGACGCTTGCCGCCCAGATCGCGGATTTCCTTGCTGAAACCTTCGTCGCCATACTTGGTGTCGCCAGCGATGCAATGCCCGGCGTGCAGAGTGTGGACACGGATCTGGTGAGTCCGGCCGGTAATCGGTTTGGCCTCGATCATGGTGGCAAAGTCGCCGAAGCGGCGCAGGACCTTGAACACGGTCACGGACTCCTTCCCCTCCTCCTCGTCGACCTCGACCATGCGCTCGCCGGAACGCAGATTGCTCTTGCCCAGCGACGCACGGACTTGCTTGATCGAGCTCGCCCAGTTACCGCGGACCAGCGCCATGTAGCGCTTGTCGACGCCATCACCGCGCAACGCGGTGTGCAAATGGCGCAACATGCTGCGTTTCTTGGCGATCATCAACAGGCCGGAGGTATCACGGTCGAGACGGTGAACCAGCTCGAGCTCTTTGCAATCGGGGCGCAACTGACGAAAGGCTTCGATCACCCCGAAAGTCAGGCCGCTACCGCCATGAACCGCAATGCCCGCAGGCTTGTTGATCACGATCAGGGCCTTGTCTTCGAAGACAATCGAGGCTTCGAGTCGCTGCAGCAACCCCTGCGCCAGTGGCACCGGCTCGTCGCGCTCGGGCACACGAACCGGCGGCACGCGCACGATATCGCCCGCCTGCAACTTGTACTCGGGCTTGATCCGACCTTTGTTCACACGCACTTCGCCCTTGCGCAAAATGCGGTAAATCAAGGTCTTGGGCACGCCTTTGAGTCGGGCGAGAAGGAAATTATCAATACGTTGGCCGGCATATTCCGGCGAGACCTCAAGCAGTTGTACGCCTGGAGTCGGGGGGGTAGTCGTCGTCATGCCGCGGATGATAACAATTTTTTATGGAATTGAAGCACTTAATCATTACTGCTATAGTCGCGAACGTCGCCAAAAGCGGCCTGGACAGCGGACCAACGGTCAAAAACCGGCCCTGACCAACGCAATTCACCAGGACGCGAGGCCGTCCTACGGGGCTTTCGCTACGTAACGGTGGAGTTTGCAGGTGTAACGAGCGCAGGTGACATGAGGCCTGAATCACGCCACAAAGCAGAGTTTTCCACTCGTTTTGCGCGCCATATTCACGGCCAGTTCACAAAGTGCAGTCAGCTGCGAATGACCCCGAGCGAAGGCATCGGAAACAACGCCTAAATTAGCCATGATGCGTGACCTCCCCCTTTCGGAGCTCACGGTAAATGCCAACCCGCTGCGGATTCTGCGCGCGGCAGCACCCGAATTATCAGGGATACGTGTAGGGTGGAGATGCACAACCGCCGGACTGTGTAGCAACAGGCTTTCTCAAGACGCTTCATCTCGTCCACAGCCGCTGGTTGATTCCTCCTCCTGACTGAGTGCTTAAGTAGCCACAGCAAGCAGGACGCGTACGTCGCGATGAAGGCCCACATTGGCCGGACTTCGCTGGACACGGGAAATGGCCAACCACTCCCGACGCACCTGACACCGACCGTGAGAAGTCGTGTGTGCCGAACGCCGTTTCCGGCAGCCCGGAAACCGACGGTACTACATGAAAAGAATGCTGATTAACGCAACTCAACCCGAAGAGTTGCGTGTTGCACTGGTAGATGGCCAGCGCCTCTACGACCTGGACATCGAATCCGGTGCACGCGAGCAGAAGAAGGCCAACATCTATAAAGGCCGGATTACTCGCATCGAACCAAGCCTCGAGGCTGCCTTTGTCGATTTCGGCTCTGAGCGCCACGGCTTCCTGCCCCTCAAAGAAATCTCCCGCGAATACTTCAAGAAAGCCCCGGAAGGTCGCGTCAACATCAAGGACGTCCTGAGCGAAGGCCAGGAAGTCATCGTTCAGGTCGAAAAAGAAGAGCGTGGCAACAAGGGCGCCGCCCTGACCACCTTCATCAGCCTGGCCGGTCGTTACCTGGTGCTGATGCCGAACAACCCGCGTGCCGGCGGTATCTCCCGTCGCATCGAAGGCGAAGAGCGCAATGAACTGCGTGAAGCCCTGAACGGCCTGGTTGCACCGGCCGACATGGGCCTGATCGTGCGCACTGCCGGCCTGGGCCGCAGCAGCGAAGAAATGCAGTGGGACCTCGACTACCTGCTGCAACTCTGGACTGCCATCAAGGAAGCCTCGCTGGATCGTTCCGCGCCGTTCCTGATCTACCAGGAAAGCAACGTGATCATCCGCGCGATCCGCGACTACCTGCGCCAGGACATCGGCGAAGTGCTGATCGACAGCGTTGAAGCCCAGGACGAAGCCCTGACCTTCATCCGCCAGGTGATGCCGCAGTACGCCAGCAAGATCAAACTGTACGAAGACAGCGTTCCGCTGTTCAACCGTTTCCAGATCGAAAGCCAGATCGAAACCGCTTTCCAGCGTGTCGTCGAACTGCCTTCCGGCGGTTCCATCGTCATCGACCCGACCGAAGCCCTGGTGTCCATCGACATCAACTCGGCGCGCGCCACCAAAGGCAGCGACATCGAAGAAACCGCCCTGCAGACCAACCTTGAAGCGGCCGAAGAAATCGCCCGTCAGTTGCGCTTGCGCGACATCGGCGGCCTGATCGTCATCGACTTCATCGACATGACCCCTGCCAAGAACCAGCGCGCCGTGGAAGAGAAAGTCCGCGAATGCCTGGAAGCCGACCGCGCTCGCGTGCAAGTCGGTCGCATCTCGCGCTTCGGCCTGCTGGAAATGTCCCGTCAGCGCCTGCGTCCGTCCCTGGGCGAAAGCAGCGGCATCGTCTGCCCGCGTTGCAACGGCACCGGCATCATCCGTGACGTTGAATCGCTGTCCCTGGCGATCCTGCGCCTGATCGAAGAAGAAGCCCTGAAAGACCGTACCGCCGAAGTTCGTGCACAAGTGCCGATCCCGGTGGCTGCGTTCCTGCTCAACGAAAAACGCAACTCGATCACCAAGATCGAACTGCGCACCCGCGCCCGCATCATCATTCTGCCGAACGATCACCTCGAGACGCCGCACTTCGAAGTGCAGCGCCTGCGTGATGACAGCCCGGAAGCGGCCACCAACCAGTCCAGCTACGAAATCGCCGCTGCCGCTGCCGAAGTGGAAGAAGTCCAGCCAGCCGCTGCAACCCGCACCCTGGTTCGCCAGGAAGCGGCGGTCAAGACGGCGCCGGCCCGCGCCAATGCTCCGGTTCCGACCGAAGTTGCCGCTCCGGCCCCTGCTCCGGCTGCCGTGCCAGAGCCAAGCCTGTTCAAAGGCCTGGTTAAGTCGCTGGTGAGCCTGTTTGCCACCAAGGAAGAGCCTGTCGCGCCGGTTGTGGTTGAAAAGCCTGCTGCCGAGCGTCCAGCCCGCAACGAAGAGCGTCGCAACGGTCGCCAGCAAAGCCGCAACCGTAATGTTCGCCGCGATGAAGAGCGCAAGCCTCGCGAAGAACGTGCACCGCGTGAAGAACGCGCCCCACGTGAACCGCGTGAAGAGCGCCAACCACGCGAAGTGCGCGAACCTCGCGAGACCCGCGAAGAAACTCCGGCAGTCGCCCGCGAAGAACGCGCACCACGCGCTCCTCGCGAAGAACGTGCCCCGCGCGCTCCGCGTGAAGATCGCAAGCCACGGGGTGAGCGCGAAGAACGCGTTCGTGAACTGCGCGAGCCTCTGGATGCCGCTCCGGCTACTCCGGCTACTCCGGCTGCTCCAGCCGCCGCTGCTACCGCTGAAGAGCGTCCAGCTCGCCAGCCACGTGAAGAACGCGCGCCACGCCCTCCGCGTGAAGAGCGTCAGCCACGTGCCGAACAAGCTGCCGCAGCCGAAGCTGAAGAAGAACTGACCACCAACGAAGAGCAACTGCAGGAAGAAGGTCAGGAAGGCGCCGAAGGCGATCGTCCACGCCGCCGCTCCCGTGGCCAGCGTCGTCGCAGCAACCGTCGCGAGCGTCAGCGTGACGCCAACGGCAATGTGATCGAAGGTTCGGAAGAGTCCGAGTCCGGCGAAAACGCTGAAGCACCAAGCGTTGCCGATCTGGCCGCCGGCCTGGCTGTCACCGCAGCGGTTGCCAGCAGCGTGATCAGCGCTCCAGCTGAAGCGCAAGCCAATGTGCAAGCCGAACGCGCCACTGCCGCTACCCTGGAAGCAGCTCCGGTTGAAGCGCCAGTCGTTGAAGCGACCACACCGGTCGAAGTCACCGCCTCGCCGGAAATCGAAGTAGCGCCAGCGCCAGAAGCTCAGCCAGCTGTTGAAGCGGCTGCCGAGCCAGCGCCAGTGGTAGAAACTCCTGCCGTGGCTGCAGAAGCGGTTGTTGAAACCGTGACTGAAACCGTGCGTGAAGTTCGCGAAGAGCAAACCGCATTCAACTGGGTTGCCGAGCCAGCCGTCGCTGAAGCCGCTGAAACCCAAGTGGCTGAAGCCATGGTTTCCGAGCCGGTGGTTGCTGCTGCAGAACCGGCTCCAGCGCCGGTGGTTGAAGCTCCAGTCGTTGAAGCACCGGTCGTTGCCGAAGCACCTGCACCGGTAGTCGAAGCCGCTCCTGTCAGCGCCCTGACGCCAAGCGGCCGTGCGCCTAACGACCCACGTGAAGTGCGTCGTCGCAAGCGTGAAGCCGAGCGTCTGCAGAAGGAAGCTGAACTGGCTGCCGCTGCTGCTCCGGCTGAAGCGGTTGTTGCTGCCGAGCCTGCACCGGTTGCTGCTGAAGTGGTTGAGGCAGCGCCAGCCCCGGTCGCTGAAGTGGCTGCCGAGCCGGTTGAGTCGGTGATCCACGAAGCGCCGCGCTCCGTTCAGAAAACGGTAGAGCAACACGAGCAAGCCGAGGAAAAAGAACACGAGCCTAAACCTCTCGTCTGATTCCATCGGCCACTGAAAAGCCCCGCCTGGTGATCCAGGCGGGGCTTTTTTATATCAGGACTTCACGACAATCCATTGTAGGAGCGAGCCTGCTCGCGATAGCGGTGGATCAGATTGCATCTCTGCTGGATGCCAGATCGCTATCGCGAGCAAGCTCGCTCCTACAGGGGATCCAGGTAGATCTGAAGATCTATGCGGGGCTAAAGATCAATGCCTGCGGCACATCCACATCCCACACCACACCAGGATCATCCACTGTCACTTCAACTACCCGCCCTTGGGCAAACAGCGATTTTGCGCCACGATCCCCCGATAGCGCCATCAACCCCGCCGCGAAGTCCCGTCCGAACCCGACCGGATGCCCGCACTCACCGCTCTGCACAGGCACGCTGATACTGTCATCGCCAATACCCGCCACCACTTGCCCGATACTGGATGGCAGGATGAACGGCATATCCCCCAGCACCATCAGCCAGCCATCGAGTTGCTTGCAGGCAGCGACTCCCGCGGCAATGCTGTCGCCCATTCCCGTCGATTCGATCAGTACAATCTCGCAACCATAGGCCTGAGCCATGCGAATAACCTGCGGGCGGTCAGCGGTCGTCACCAGCACGCGCTTGCCCAGCGTCGCCGGAAGGTTGACCAACGTATGCTCGATGACGGACCGCACCACACCGTCACGCCCGGTGCAATCGGCCAGCAATTTATCCTTTTCGGCGCCCGCCACCTGACGAAAGCGGCTGCCCTGCCCCGCCGCCAGCACGACGACGCCAATGGACTCGCTCATACCCTCTCCTGCAAGACTTTCTTCTGCTTCAGTTCGACGCCGTTTTTGACCGCCACGATTTCCGCCATGAGCGACAAGGCAATTTCCGCCGGATTATGACTGCCGATATGTAAACCGATCGGACCATGCAAGCGATCGATCGCCGGTTGCGACAAACCCAGTTGAGCCAGGTTTTCCCGGCGCTTCTGGCTGTTGACCCGCGACCCCAGCGCCCCGACGTAAAAAGCCCTGGAATCCAGGGCCGTGAGCAGCGCCATGTCGTCCAGACGCGGATCATGGGTCAAGGCCACGATGGCCGTGCGTTCATCGGTCGCGATATTCAACACCGCCTCATCCGGCATGCCCGAAACGAATCGTCCGTGCTGCTCCTCCCAGCCGTAGACGAACTCGCTACGCGGATCGCAAATCAGCACCTCGAAATCCAGCAGGCGGGCCATTTCAGCGACATAGCGCGATAGCTGCCCCGCGCCGATCAGCAGCAAGCGCCAGCGCGGGCCATAGATCGCACGCAAGGTCTGTCCATCGAACGTCAACACGTCAGCTTTATTGGCCGGCTGCAAAAGCACTTCGCCGGTGGCCAGGTTCAGTTCACGGGCAACGATTTCATGGGCCTCGCAACGGGCGAGCAATTGCTCGACCCAAGCCCCATCGTCGATACGCTCCTCGGTCAAGCGCAAGGTGCCACCGCAGGGTAAGCCGAAACGTGCGGCTTCCTCGCGGGTCACGCCGTAGGTGATCAATTGCACCGGCGGCCCGTCAAGCGCAAGGCGTCCGTCGTGCAGCCGGGCGATCAAGTCATCTTCGACACACCCGCCCGAGACCGAACCAATCACCATGCCGTCTTCACGCAAGGCCAGCATGGCGCCGGGTGCCCGGGGCGCAGTGCCCCAGGTTTCGACCACGCTGTACAACACCACCCGCTGACCGGCGCGATGCCATTGCAACACACTGCGCAGGACGTTCAGATCGGCGCTGTCCATCAGGCGCCAGCCTTCTGCCAGCCCGACAGCTGATAACGAACCGGCAGGTTGCGGATGCGTTTGCCGGTGGCCGCAAAGATCGCATTGCACAGTGCCGGTGCAATCGGTGGCACGCCCGGCTCACCCACACCGCCCAATGGCACGTTGCCCGGCGGCGTCACCAGATGCACGGCCACCTCTTTTGGTGCCAGGGACATGCGCGCCACTTCGTACATGTGGAAGTTATCCTGCTGGACCTTGCCGTCCTTGAAGCTGATTTCCCCCAGCACCGCATTCCCCAGGCCCATGACGCAGGCACCTTCGAACTGCGCGCGAATGCGCTCGGGATTGATCTGTGGTCCGCAATCGACGGCGATGTCGGCCTTGTGCACCACCAGCGTGCCGTCGTCTTTGACCTCCACTTCGATCACCGCCGCCACATACGTCACGAAGCTGTAATGCACCGCCAGTCCCAGACCGCGGCCCTTGGGCAACTCGCGCCCCCAACCGGCGGCCTTGGCGGCGGTCTCCAGTACCGTGCGCAGGCGCGCAGTGTCGATCGGATAACGCTCGGGGGATTCGCCGTAGTTCCACTCGTCACTCAAGGTTCGCGGATCGATCTGACGGTCCGGACCGAGCAATCTGATCTGGTACTTCAGCGGATCCTCCCCGGCCTTGTGCGCCAGCTCATCGATAAAACTCTGGATCGCGAAACCATGGGGAATGTTCGACACCGAGCGATACCAGCCGACGCGGGTGTGCACCGTTGCTTCCGGGTTCTCCAGGCGAATGTTGGGGATCGCATACGCCATGTTGGTGAATCCCATGCCCAGTTCGAACGCTGCCTCATGGTTCATGCCCGGTGCAAACAACGCGGTGATGCTCGGGGCCACCGTGCGGTGCAACCAGCCGGATGGCAGGCCATCCTTGTTCAGGCTGGCCTTGAGGTATTCGGCCGATACGGTGTGGAAGTAAGAACAATGAATGTCGTCTTCGCGGGTCCATTGCACCCGCACCGCTTTACCGGGGAATTCCTTGGCGAGGATGGCGGCTTCGATGATGAAGTCGGGCTTGGACTTGCGCCCGAACCCGCCCCCGAGCAAGGTCACGTTGAACGTGACATTGTCGAACGGCAGGCCCAGGCGTTCACCGATCCGTTCCCGGGTGACCTGCGGCGCCTGGCTTGGCCCCCAGGCTTCGCAGGCACCGTCCGTGAACCGCGCAATGGCGAYCATCGGTTCCATCGGCGACTGTGACAAATGCGGCAAGTAGTAGGAGGCTTCCAGGGTGCTGTCGGCGCTGGCCATGGCCTTGTCGATGTTGCCGGTATTGCGCACCACCTTGCCGGGCTTGAGCGAGGCTGCTTCAAGTTCCTTGCGATAGGCGATCGAGTCGTAGCTGGCATTGGGGCCGTCGTCCCACTCGATTATCAGCGCCTCGCGGCCCTTGATCGCCGCCCAGGTATTGCTCGCCACCACGGCGATACCGCCCAAGGGCTGGAACTCCGAAGGCAACGGACGGCTTTCGATCTGCACCACCTTGACCACGCCGGGGACTTTCATCGCCGCGCTGCCATCGAAGCTTTTGACCTTGCCGCCATACACCGTGGGCCGCGCAATGATCGCATACAGCATGCCGTCGAAATGCACGTCGGCGCCGTACACCGCCCGGCCGTTGACGATGTCCTCCCCATCGATGGCCTTGGTGCCTTCCTTGCCGATGTAACGGAACTCAGCCGGCTGCTTGAGCTTCAGGCTGTCGCGGGCCGGAACCGGCAAGGCGCCTGCGGCGGAGGCCAGGGCGCCATATCCGAGCTCGCGACCAGAAGGCTCATGGACGACCTTGTGCAGTTGCGCATGGCATTCACCGACCGGCACTTTCCATTGTGCGGCGGCGGCCTGTTCGAGCATGGTCCGCGCGGCGGCACCGCAGCGACGCATCGGCTCGTACCAGTGACGCATGCTGCGCGAGCCGTCGGTGTCCTGGTTGCCGAAGCGCACTTCATCGCCGGGGGCCTGCTGCACCTTGACCATCGCCCAGTCGGCTTCCAGTTCATCGGCCACCACCATGGTCAAGCTGGTGCGCACGCCCTGGCCCATCTCCGAGCGGTTGCAGATCACGGTCACCGTGCCATCGGCGGCGATGCTGACATACACCTTAGGGTCATCGACCCAGCCATGGGGCATGCCGTCGGCGCCGAATTTTTTCTCTTTCTCTTCGGCAAACGCGTCCTGCCAGCCCCAACTCGCGGCGACGACCAATGCACCGGCTGCGCTGACACCTTTGATAAAACCACGCCGACTGAGATTGCTCAGGGCGAAATCATTCGGTAACCGGCTCATGCCTTGGCCTCCTTCAGGTGAGTGGAGGCCTGGCGGATCGCGGTCTTGATGCGGTTGTAGGTGCCGCAGCGACAGATGTTGCCGACCATGGCTTCTTCGATCTGCTCATCGCTGGGGTTCGGATTGGTCTTGAGCAGCGCCGTCGCCGACATGATTTGCCCACCCTGGCAGAAGCCGCATTGGGCGACTGCCGTGTCGAGCCAGGCTTGCTGCACGACTTTGCCGATCGGATCGGCGTGCAGGTTGTCGATGGTGCTGACATTCTGCCCGGTGACTGAACCGATGGGCGTGATGCAACTGCGGGCCGGAGCCCCTTCGATATGAATGGTGCAGGCCCCGCACAGGCCCATGCCGCAGCCGAACTTGGTGCCGTTGTAACCGGCCACGTCGCGGATCGCCCAGAGCAGCGGCATGTCCTCGGTGACGTCGAGTTGATGGTCTTGACCATTGAGCTTCAGGGTAATCATGGGCACGCCCGCATGGATCTTGAGTTGTGGGGTCGAGCAATCTGCCGCGGGATCTCGGTGGGTCGCACGCAGATCGACTCAGGCTAATGGGCTCTCTTGTGCAGACGCAGACGTCTGCACCGGGCCTTTGGTGGAGCAAGAGTGTGCATCGTTAGCTGACTAAGTTAACCGAGCATTAACAAAAAAGCCCTGCACGATAAACATCGTGCAGGGCTTTTTGATCCGTCCTGGAAGCTTAGGGGGCGTTCTCAATTAGTTTTCCCGTCGCGTTGTCGCCTTAAAGCGGGCCAGGCAAGGCGCAGGCCGCTGGAAATGGTTGTTCCCTTTCCAAGGCCTGCAACGCAGCCTGGCCCGTTTTAAGGCACAACCCGAAGGGCCGGGCCTGCTGTTGTGCAGGGC